>DASVUT010000121.1:0-4938 GCA_036386955.1 Sphingomonas sp.
CATGACCGATACGCCGCCTGAAATGCGGCAGGCGTGATGCCGAACGACGCGCGGTACAGGCGGGTGAAGTGGCTTTGATCGAAGAACCCGCAGATGACCGCCACCTGGCTCGCGGGGACACCGTCGCGCAACAGATCGCGCGCGGAGGCAAGGCGGAGCTGCACCTGGTAGCGCCACGGGGTCAGTCCCGTCGCCGCCTTGAACGTGCGCAACAGGTGAAACTTGCTGAAACCGACCGCCGCGGCGAGTTCGTCCAGGCGGACGACCGTCGCGATGCGGGCGCGGATATATTGCCGCGCGAGGCGCACCTTCTCGGGTTCGGCGCGTAGCGCGCTGTGATCGGCCCCGTGCTGGTGTCGCATCAGGCGCATGAGGAGCACGGCCAGGCGCTCCTCGCGCTCGACCGGGTCCACGACCTCCGCCAGCGACGCGATCAGGCCCAGACCCGTGCGGAACAGTTCGGCGTCCTCGATCACGGCACGGTCGAAAACGGGTCCCGCGTCGGCTTCGGGGTGCAGATCGGTGAACGCGGTCGGGGCCACGTACAATGCCATGTAGCGCCACGTCCGATCATCGCCGGGCGCCCCCGTGTGCACCACGCCCGGATCGATGATGCGGACCTGTCCGGGCAGGGAGACATAGGGCCGCCCGGCCTGTTCGAACCGCTCCACGCCCGCGCAAGTGAAACCGACCAGGTAGCTATCGTGAAAATGCGGATCGAACTCATGGTCCGTCAGCGACGCGTGCAACACCTCGACGCCCAGATCGGCATGGGCCTGAAGCCGGAAGCGCCGTGGGTCGGCATGGTCGTGGAAAGGTGCCGGATCGGTCACGCATCAGGCTCCCGCGAGCCGTGGCGGCATCGCTGTCCACCGGTTAGCGGCGAGGCGGATCAGTTTCGGCGCGAACCAGGCCGCGGCGATCATCGCCGCGGCGAAGGCGATGGTCGATGGGGTCAGCATCGCCAGCACATGCTCGCCCGCACCAAATCCGAGGAAGAAGAGGATCGGTGTCCAGGCCAGCGTGGTCGCGACGATCACGAGCGTCGAGGAAAGGAACGGCATGCGGATCACCCCGCTGCCCAGAAACACCGGCAGCCGCGTGCCCGGCACGAAGCGCGCGATCGCCAATGCGATCAGCCCATGCCGGCGCAGCCGTCCTTCGAGCGAGCCTGTCACCGCGCGCAGCCGCATCACAGCGCGGGTGTCTGACAGCCAGCGCCCCGCCGCATATAGCGCCAAGTCGCCGACGGCGGTGCCGACGATTACCGCCGTCACCGCCAGCGCGGGGCCGATCACCATACGCCCGGCGAGCAGCCCCGCCGACAGCGCGACCGCGTCTTCCTGCACGAAGGTCAGCAGGATGATCGCTGCGAACAGCAGGATCGGCGATGAAGCCAGCCCCGTCAGGGTGGTGGTGAGCCAGGGGTCCATCGCCATTCTCCTGAGCAATCGAGGTTCAGGCGACCGCCGCCCGGCGACGTCCGCCGGGCAGCGTGATCAGGTCACGATTGAGCCAGACCAGCGCCGCCGACGCCAGCCACACGCCGCACGCCAGGCCGAACAGCAGCCCTCCGTCGCGCGTGCCATCGGTGTTGAGGACCGACACGCCCAGCGGCGTGAACAGGTGAAAGAAGATGGCACCCGAGATCACGCCCATCGCGATCAGCGCCGCATAAGGGCGTATGAAGCGCAAGGAGGGCAGGATGCTCGCCAGCAGCATGACGCTTGCGACCAGTTCGGTCGATCCGACGACATAGGCGGATGCGATGCCGCCCGGCGCGAACAGGCCAGGGAGGCCAAGCCCCCCCGCCCAGGTTTCGAGCGTCCCGAAGATATACTGCGTCTCCGGCGAGTCCGTGAACTTGAAGAAGAGCGACTGGATGAACACGAACGCGACATACAGGACAAGGACGATCTGGTATCGCCGTATATTATTGAACATCACAGTCTCTCCCTTATCTCGATCAGGACCCGGTGGGTGTTAGGCGATGACCTTGGGCCAGTTCGCGTCGCCCGCCTTGATGAAGCCAGGGATGTTCTTGGACCACTTCACCCCGATCTCCTGATTGTAGTTGAGATAGAGCTTGTTGTTGACGACCTTCCAGACGGTCGGATCACCCGACGCGGTATAACCCTGGCTCACCGCCCAGGCGCAGTATCCGCCATATTGGGGGGCGAAGGCGGCCGGGTTGGACTTGAACTTGGCCAGGTTCTGCGCGCTGGCGAAGCGCCATTCTGCACCCTTGTAGCTGGTCTGGAAGCTGGTCGATCCCTTCACCGGCTTGCCTTGCGTGAAATAGGCGACCGTGTCGTAGCCCGACACCGCGACGTTGTTGAACGTGCCCGTATAAACGGGCGCTTCGGCGGCATGGGCCACGGCGGGCATGGCGATGGCGGCCAGGCCAAGTCCGGCGGCGGCGATCAGGGTCTTGAGGGTCATGGTGGGCATCCTTGATGGTGGGGCGGAAGCGGCGGGGTGACGCTTTCCGTTCATCTCAAATGGCCTGGACCGCTCCCCCCGTGAAATGCCGAGGTCCTATGCTTTCCATGCGCGTTCCGCATCGACACGGCGGTTCCATCGACGCCGCGCATGAAACCCATGCACGCCTGGTCCCTTCACAGATGAAGGGTCGGTGGTCACAAGGACCGTCATGACAACCGCCACCATGCCCACCGCTCCGTCCGCTTTCGATTGGGACGCCCTGTACGACCGCTTCGTCGCGCAGCTGCGGACCCGCGGCGTGGGCGGCAGCGCGCCCAAACTCTATGATCGGTTCGAACCCTTCACCTTGCCCGATTCCAGGGGCCGCTATGTCGATCTCGCCGACCGGCTGGGGACTGGCCCCGTCGTGCTCAGCTTCATGCGGGGCGGCTGGTGCCCCTATTGTCGGGGCGAACTGCTCGCCTGGGCCGACGCGATCCCGCGTCTGGAGGCGGTCGGCGGCCGCTTCATCGCGGTCAGCGGCGAAGCCGGGGGCCGGGCTGAGGTGACGCGGTGCGAACTCGCGCCCGGTGCCGAGATGCTGTGCGATATCGACCACGGCCTGGCCCTGTCGCTCGGGCTCGCCTTTCCGGTCAGCGAAGAGCTCCACGATCGTCTCATCGACCACGGGCTGGACCTGTCCGACGTGTATGGCGATTCCGGCCGCATCCTGCCGATCCCCGCTACCTTCGTTATCGATAGCGGCGGCGTCGTCCGCTACGCCTTTACCGAGCCGGACTTCCGCGTCCGCGCCGACCCCGCCGTGGTGATCGCGGTCGTGGAGGCGTGCGGGCCCGGCCACCGCTCGCTCTGATCGTCCGGCTCACGCCCAGCTTCGCGCCCTGACCGCGCGGATCAGCGCATCGCCCGCGGTCGACCGCTTGCGCCCGGCAACCGCCGCCAGCACCACCCGCCTAGCGATCTCCAGATTGGCGATCTCGACGAAGCTGAGGCCTTCGGGCAGCTGTTCGTCGCGCGTCAGGATCGCGCAACCGAGCCCGGCGGCGACCATCCGCGCCACCTCCACCCCGCTGCTCGCCGAATGGCGGAAATCGGGTTCGACCTCGACGCGCGAACAATGTTCGCGAAACTCGGCGATGATATCCAGATCGCCCTGAATCCACGCGATATCGGCCAGGTCGGAAAGCGCGGGCCCTTCCATCGCCGCGATCGGATGCCCGACCGGCGCGACCACGGCATAGACCTGCCGGAACAGCTCCACCACGTCGAGCCGCTCATGCGGGTTGCGCGGTTCGGCCAGGATCAGCATGTCGATGTCGCCGCGCATCAGATCCTGCATCAGATGCTCGGCATCGCCGGTGGTCAGCTTGAGCTGGAAGCCGGGTAGGCTCGCGCCCACCTCGCTGATCGACTCGTGGAAATGCGCGCCACGCAGCACCGCCGCGATCCCCAGGCTCAGCGGTGCCACCGATGCCCTGCCGACGCCCTTGGCCAACGTCTTGGCCGCCTGCGCCGCCTCGTACGCGCGCTCCAGGTGCGGCAGCATCAGCCGTCCCAGGTCGGTCAGGTGCGTCAACGCCCGCTCGCGCCGGAACAGCAGCCCGCCAAATTCTTCCTCCAGCTTCTGGATCGCGCGTGTCAGCGACGGCTGGGTGACATTGGACTCCTCGGCCGCGCGCGTGAAGTTCAGCGTCCGCGCGACCGCCAGAAAATACCGGACCTGATGCATTTCCATGATGGCCGCTCCCCCGGAGATGACGGATTATGTCACAACCCGGCCGGCGCGATAGCATAGGATTGCGCCCCCACGTCTCGAGCCGAGATCGCGCGCGTTGCCATCATGCCCGCCGCGCATAGAACCGATAGGGCATCGGCATTTCCGCAGCGCGGTGCCGCGGGGCACAAGACAGGTGTCGAGGCGGCCAACCGGTCCAAGTCGGCGCCCATCACGCCTTCCATTTCGGAGAACACGCCATGAAGACCAGCCTCAACCTTGCCGCCATGCTCGCCGTCGCCGGTGGTCTTGCCCTGGCCTCCGCCCCCGCCAGCGCCCAGACCGGCCATTCCTGCTCCGCCTCGTCCTCGGTGCGCGCCAACCCTTGCGCCGCCCGCTTCAATCCATGCAGCGTGAAGGTGAACCCTTGCAGCGCCAAGGCGAAAGCCCGCGCCGCCAAGGTCGCCAAGGCGAACCCCTGCGCCGCCAACCCCTGCTCGGCCAAGGCCAATCCTTGCGCGGCGAACCCCTGCGCGGCGAAGGCCAACCCGTGCGCGGCCAACCCGTGCAGCGCCAAGCCGCAGCAAGGTTGAGCCGTCGCCTCGGCGGCGGGTCGAACTCCCCCTCCCCAGGCCCGCCGCCGAGCTATCGCTTCCCAGACAGGATCGCACCCCGCCCATGATCGAACCTGATCGCACCGCCAGCGCCCAGGCGCTGATCAAGGCCACCATCCGCCTGGCGGGCGAGAAAATCCCGTTGATGATGCGCGTCGCCCCCCG
>DASVUT010000122.1:0-1958 GCA_036386955.1 Sphingomonas sp.
CATCCCCGCCCAGGTTGCATCGCGGCTGCCGTCGTTGATCAGCACGATCTCGTGATCGTCACCCACCGCCGCGCGCGCCGCCGCCGATACGCGCGCGTGGAGCATGTCGAGGCACGCGGCCTCGTTGAAGCAGGGGATGACGATCGACAGGGCAGGGCGTTGCATCGCCGCGTCTTACCCGGCGCGTGCGGGCGCGACTAGTTGCGGCGCGGGGGGTCTGCAGCTAGCTTGGCATCCAGGGGAGAACGGCATGGCTATCTTCACTGCCCAACAAGCTGAATCCTAGATGCGCGCGGCCGCCCGGCGCGACGCCCCCGCAAACCAGCGCAAGCGATGTCAGCCGCTCACCACGAGTTTGACCAGCATGCCTGGGCGCAGCGTCGCCCCCGAGTCGATGCCGTTAAGCGTCGTGAACCGCTCAAGCTGCGCCGTCGGATAGGCCATCTGCCGCGCCAGCGTGGCGACGGTGTCGCCCGTGCGCACGGTGTGGATGCGGATGCGCTTGCCGCGGATCTGGCCGGCTTCGGCTGGCGTGAGCGCGGCGACGCTGGCGATCAAGGGTGCAAAGGCGCCGACGCCGCTGCCGGCCGCGGTCACCAGCGTGAACCAGTGAGTCGCGCCGGGGAAGGCATAGGCGA
This sequence comes from Sphingomonas sp., assembly GCA_036386955.1. GTDB lineage: Bacteria > Pseudomonadota > Alphaproteobacteria > Sphingomonadales > Sphingomonadaceae > Sphingomonas. The sequence continues at coordinate 639 of DASVUT010000122.1, forward strand.
CGACCGTCACGTCGACCGCACGGCCGCTGGCGGTCGCGCGGGTGGTGGCCGCGGCATAGCGCAGGCCGTTGGTCTGCCCGGACTGAGGAGGGCTGGACGACGTGGCGCCCAGCGTGCGGAGCTGTTGCGTGACGAAGCCGCTCAGGTCACCGGTCGCCGCCGCAGTCTTGAACTGCGCCTGTCCGCCGGTGCCGGCGATCGTCACCGCATCGGAGCCGTTGGCGATGGTGTAGCCGCTCGGCGCGGTGAAGCGGACCCGCAGCGCAGGGTGGCGGAACTGCTGGCCTTCGACGATCCCCTGCGCCGCGTCGTCATCATAAGCGAGGCCGTCGAGCATGCGCAGGAATGCGACGTCCTGCGTCTCGGGCGGCTCGGCGCGGCCGGTGGCGGCGGCGAGCTGACGCGCGCGCTTGACGCGGTCGGCGCTGTTGGGGTGGCTCGACACCCAGCTGGGCAGCGCATTGCCGCCGCGCCCTGACAGGCGCGCGGACAGAGCGCTCGATTGGCCGAGCGCTGCCAGCATGTCGGCCGCGGCATAAGGGTCATAGCCGGCCGCCGCGATGTAGCGCACGCCGAGCCCATCGGCCTGATATTCCTGGTCGCGGCCATATTTCAGCACGCCGAGCTGCGTCGCCTGACCCACGACCTGCGATGCGATATTGCTGCCCGTCAGCGCCCCCGCGCCGGCCGCGAGCAGCGAACCGATCGTCGACGCGCGCTGGCGACTACGCGAATGACGCGCGGCGACATGGCCGACCTCATGCCCCAGGACCGATGCCAGTTCGGCCTCCGAGTTCATCAGCGCCAGCAACTGCCGCGTGACGTACACATAGCCGCCGGGGATCGCGAAGGCGTTCTCGACGGGCGAATTGAGGAGCGTGACGGTGAAATCGCCTTCCGCGTTCGACAGCCCCGATTGCACCGCGACGCGCTTGCCGACCCGCACCACATAAGCCGACTGCGGACCGGCATAGGGCCCGCCATATTCCGCCAGAAGCTGTGGGTTCGCCTGCGCCCCTTGCGCCTTTTCCGATGCCGAGATCGACCGCGTCGTCTGGGCGATGACCGGTACCGCGCCGAGCGTGAGCAAAGTGGCGGCAATGAAGGTGCGGCGCATGAGAAAACCCCTAGATTGTACGGATGCGTAACGATCGCAGGGCCGTTCGTGTCCGTGGCTACGCAGTGGATTGCATAGCGTTGCGTGATCGCCAACATGGGGGCAGGGAGAAACGCATGCGCGGACAGGTTCTAGGGGTGGATGCACGCACGGGCGATGGCCTGGTCGCGGGCGATGATGGGCGACGTTACCGTTTCCGGCCA
>DASVUT010000123.1:0-7167 GCA_036386955.1 Sphingomonas sp.
CTGCCCGACCGGTTTGTAATGGTCGCGGATCGCGGCGGCGACCTGGGGGTCTTCGCCTTGCGCGGCGGCGTAGTAGCCGCCGATCAGGCCCTGGAGCTCGGGGAACTCGCCGACCATGCCGGTGACGAGATCAGCCTTGCACAGCAGGGCCGCGCGGTGGGCGAGGTCGGCTAAATCGTCCCCGGGACGGGGAGGGGGACCATTTGCTTCTTCAGCACATGGTGGAGGGGGCCCACGATCGCGAGCGGAACGTGTGTCGCCGACCTGGGCCCCCTCCACCGCAGGCGGTCCCCCTCCCCGTTCTGGGGAGGATTGGGCCGTGACGATGCCCTCTTCCACCAACCAGCGCGCCAGCTTCGCCACCCGGTCGACCTTGTCCGCCACCGTGCCGAGCTTTTCGTGAAACACGATGCGGTCGAGTTTCTTCGCCTGGTCCTCCAGCTTCACCTTCAGATCGGTGTCGTAGAAGAAGCGCGCATCGCTCAACCGGGCGGCGAGGACCTTGCGGTTGCCCTCGACGATGCGCGTGCCGCCGTCGGTGGCGGCGATGTTGGCGGTGCAGATGAAGGCGTTGGCGAGCTTTCCATCGGCTGAGCGGCAGACGAAGTATTTCTGGTTCACGCGGGCGGTGAGCTGGATCACCTCGGGCGGGACATCGAGATAGGCGTCGTCGAACCGGCCGAGCAGCGGCACCGGCCATTCGGTGAGCCCGGCATTCTCGGTCACCAGCCCTTCGTCCTCGATCAGCTCCAGCCCGGCCTCGGCCGCGAGCGCCGCCGCGCCGTCGCGGATCAGGCGGCGGCGTTCGTCCTGGTCGACGATGACGTGGCAGGCGCGGAGCTTTTCGGCGTAATCGTTCGCCGATCCGATCGTGATCGGGCCGGGATGGTGGAAGCGGTGGCCATAGGTGGTCGCGCTCGCCGCGATCTCGGCGACGCGGACCGGCACGATCGCCTCCCCGAACAGCGCGACGATGCCGTGGAGCGGGCGCACCCAGCGCAGCGATTCGGTGCTGGTCGAGGCGGCGCCCCAGCGCATCGCCTTGGGCCAGGGAAAGCCGCGCACGATCGCGGGGATGGCGTCGGCGAGAACATCGGGCGTGGCGCGGCCGGGCTTGTGCGTGACCGCGAAGAAGACGCCGTCCCGTGTCGTGAGCTGATCGCGGGTCAAGCCGGTCTTGCGGAGGAAGCCGTCGAGCGCCTGGGGCGGTGCGCTGGTCTTGGGGCCCTTGACCTCTTCGGGCACAGCCGCGGTTTCGGCCGGCAGATCGCGCGCGATAAGCGCCAGGCGGCGGGGGGTGGCATAGGTGACCAGCGCGGACGCGTGCAGCCCGGCCTTGGCGAGTTCGGCGGCGAACAGCTTGGCCAGATCCTCCCGCGCCCGGTCCTGCATCCGCGCGGGGATTTCCTCGCAGCGGAGTTCGAGGAGGAAGTCGGTCATGCTGAAAATCCTCCCCGGGACGGGGAGGTGGCAGCCGAAGGCTGACGGAGGGGGCACGCGACGAGCGAAACGATCGAAGCGGCGGCCTCATCCGCATTCCGAAGCACGTCAGCGGCGGGAACGCGGATCACCCCGTAGCCCTGCCGTTCAAGCACCTCCGTCCGCGCCGCGTCACGCTCTGGCCGGTCGCCCATGTCGTGCGCGATGCCATCGACCTCGACGATCAACTTGGCCGCCGCGCAGTAGAAGTCGGCACGGTTGCTTCCGATCGGATGTTGTTTGCGGAAGGCGACGCCTTGTGGCGAGCCCTTCAGGCGTTGCCAGAGCAGGACATCTGGGAGGCTCATCTCCCGGCGGGCGCGGCGGGCCTCGCACACCTCAGGTCGGCGGAGCGTGGGTCGAGAGCCCCCTCCGGCGCTGCGCGAGTTCGGGCGAGAACATGTCCCGAGGACATGTTCTTGGCCTGCCGGGGGCAGGCCAAAGCCCGAACTCTCCCCGTCCCGGGGAGGATTTGGGATGCTTACCACCCGTTCTTCTCCATCCAGGCGGTGCAGGCACCCTTCGCCAGGTCGCGGACGCGGCCGATATAGGCCTGGCGTTCGGCGACGGAGATGACGCCGCGGGCTTGCAGGAGGTTGAAGGTGTGGCTCGCCTTGATCGCCTGTTCATAGGCCGGGATCGGCAGCCCGCGCGCCAGGCTGTTCTCGCATTCGGCGGCGGCTTTGCGGAACTGGTCGAACAGCGTGTCGGTGTCGGCGACCTCGAAGTTCCAGGTCGACATCTGGCGCTCATTCTCCAGGAACACGTCGCCGTATGTCACGCCGCGATCGTCGAAGGCGAGGTCGTACACATTGTCGACGTTCTGGATGTACATGGCCAGGCGTTCCAGGCCGTAGGTCAGCTCGCCCGCGACGGGCTTGCAGTCATATCCGCCCATCTGCTGGAAATAGGTGAACTGCGTCACCTCCATCCCGTCGCACCATACCTCCCAGCCCAGGCCCCAGGCGCCTAGCGTCGGCGATTCCCAGTCATCCTCGACGAAGCGGATGTCGTGGAGGAGGGGATCGATGCCGATCGCCGACAGGCTGCCCAGATACAGGTCCTGCAGGTCGGGGGGGCTGGGCTTCAGGATGACCTGATATTGGTAATAATGCTGGAGCCGGTTGGGGTTCTCGCCATAGCGGCCGTCGGTGGGGCGGCGGCACGGCTGGACGAAGGCGGCGTTCCAGGGCTTGGGGCCGAGCGCGCGCAGCGTCGTCGCGGGGTGAAACGTCCCCGCCCCCATTTCCATGTCATAGGGCTGAAGGATCACGCAGCCGCGGTCGCTCCAATAATCATGGAGCGTCAGGATCATGCGCTGAAAGGAGAGCGTGGTCACGGGACGGGGCTTTGGCGGATGGGCCCGAGGGGGTCAAGGCAGGGGCGGAGCTAGTCAGCCGAGGCTGTCATCGTGTCAGGCGTCATTGACACGGCCGCGACTCGCGTCTAGTCAGGTGTCACTGACATGAAGTCAGGGAGCGACGACTTGAAGAACCGGCTGAAGGTGCTGCGTGCCGAGCGTGACTGGAGCCAGGCGGAGCTTGGCGGTCGGCTCGACGTGTCGCGCCAGGCGGTCAACGCGATCGAGACGGGGAAATACGATCCCTCGCTCCCGCTCGCCTTCCGGATCGGGCGCTTGTTCGACATGCGGATCGAGGAGATCTTCGATGACGGGGTTGATGATGCGCAAGGATGACGTGGGCCGCGCTCCCGGCCCGGGAGAGGCCGCCGCACGGGCGCAGCGCAAGCGAATGTGGATCACGATCGGTGCGCTGGCCGCCGCCGGACTTCCGATCGGGTTCTTCGCCGCATTGCTGGAGGAGGATTACAAGGGCGGCATCATGACCGGCACGCTGCCGGCCTGGTTCGCGATCCTGGCCGCGGCGACGTTCGTGATCGCCGTCGTCGCCGGCACGATCGTCCTGTACCGGCGCGTCGACGAGCTCGAGCGCCGCGACAACATGATGGCCGGCGCGGTGGGCGCGAACGTCATGTGCATCGCCTATCCGGTGTGGTTCGTGGTGTGGAAGGGCGGACTCGTGCAGGCACCCGATGCGCTGTACCTGTTCCTGGCGACGCTCGGCTCCACGCTGATTTCCTATCTCTATCTCAAGCTCAAAAACCAGTTCTGAAAGGACCATCCATGCGTTCGATGAAGCTTCTGTCCACCTGCGCCGCCGCCGCCGCCATGATCCTGGCGCTGCCCGCCTGCGCGCAGCAGGCCGCGACGCCGACACCGGCACCCACGCCGACGACAACCGCCGCCACCACCGACGCCGACCCCGCCTTGTGGGTCGTCAAGGACGCCGACACGACCGTGTATCTGTTCGGCACCATCCACATGCTCAAGCCCGGGCTGAGCTGGTTCGACGAGGCGGTGAAGACCGCGTTCGACACATCCGACAGCGTCGTGTTCGAGATCGTGCAGCCCGAAGCCGCCGTCATGCAGCAGCTGATGATGACCAAGGGCATGAACCCCACCGGCCCGACGCTGACCGAACAGCTGCCCGAGGCCAAGCGCGCGGGCGTCGTCAAGGCGCTGACCGAAGCCGGGTTGCCGCCCCAGGCCTATGAACGGATGGACCCATGGCTCGCCGGGCTGATCGCCAGCCTCGCGCCCTTGGGGAAGCTTGGCTATCTGCCCGAACATGGCCCCGAGACGGTGCTCGCCGCCGCCGCCAAGTCGGCCAACAAGCCGGTGAGCGCGCTGGAGACGGTCGAGGAGCAGATAGGCATCTTTGACTCGCTGTCGAAGCCCGCGCAGATCGCCTATCTGGTGTCCACGATCGACGAGCTGCCCAAGGCCGGCGAGACGATGAGCAAGATGGTCGACACCTGGGTGAAGGGCGATCCCGATGCGCTGGCGGTCGAGATGAACGACGCGCTGAAAGACAGCCCCGAAGTCGCCAAGGCGCTGCTGACCGATCGCAACGCACGCTGGGCGACGTGGATCAAGGGTCGCATGGCCAAGCCCGGCACGGTGTTCGTCGCGGTCGGCGCCGGCCATCTGGCGGGGGCCGACTCGGTCCAGAACAAGCTGGGCGCGCTGAAGGTGAAGGCGACGCGGATCAAATATTGACCCCGTCCGGGAAGGGCGAGTTTGCGTTTCGCGTCCTTCCCGGCTATGCGCGCCGGCTTCCGTTCCATGGTCATCCCTGGAGGCGTGGACGGATATTCACAAGTCGAAGGAACATCCGCATGAGCGACATCATCACGCTCGCGGCCGAGACGCGTGACCGGGTTGGCAAGGGAGCCTCCCGGGCGCTGCGTCGCGAGGCTCGCGTGCCCGCCGTCATCTATGGCCAGAACAAGGAACCGCTGGCGATCCACCTGGAAGAAAAGGCGCTGAACAAGGCGCTGTCGACCGGGCATTTCATGAACTCGGTCGTCATGGTCGCCGGGCAGCGTACCCTGCCCAAGGACGTGGCCTTCCACCCCGTCACCGATCGCCCGATCCATGTCGATTTCCTGCGCATCGACGAACATGCCAGCGTCACCGTCGCGGTGCCGGTCGTGTTCACCGACGAGGATGACTGCCCCGGCATCAAGCAGGGCGGCGTGCTGAACATCACGCGTCACGAAATCGAGCTGAACGTCGATGCCGCCGACATCCCCAGCGAAATCGCGATCTCGCTCAAGGGGCGTGCGGTCGGCGATTCGATCCACATCTCGGACGTGACGCTGCCATCGGGTGCGACGCCCGCGATCGACGACCGCGACTTCGCGATCGCCACGATCGTGCCGCCGACGGTCCCGACCGTCGCCGACGACGCCGCCGATGTGGCGGTCGCCGAGACGCAGGCCGCCGATACGGCCGAAGCGACGAACCCTGCCGACACCGCCGGCGTCAACGAGGCCGAGTCCGAGGGCTGAACGCCACGGAGCGACACGAAGGGGCGGGAGGCGGCGACGCTCCTGCCCCTTTTTCGTTGGGAGTTCACGATGCAGATCTGGGCAGGCCTCGGCAATCCGGGGCCGCAATATGCGATGCACCGGCACAATGTCGGGTTCATGGCGGTCGATGCGATCGCCGACTTCCACGATTTTGGGCCCGTCCGAAAGCAGTTCCTGGGCTGGACGCAGGAAGGCCGCGTCGGCGCGCACAAGATCCTGCTGCTCAAGCCCGCGACGTTCATGAACGAAAGCGGCCGCAGCATCGGCGAGGCGCTGCGCTTCTTCAAGCTTGAGCCTTCCGCGCTGACCGTCTTCCACGACGAGCTCGACATCGATCCGTTCCGGGTCAAGGTGAAGACCGGCGGCGGCACCGCGGGGCATAACGGCCTGCGCTCGACCGATCAGCATCTGGGCCCGGACTTCCGCCGCGTACGCCTCGGCATCGGCCATCCCGGGCACAAGGACCGGGTGACCGGCTATGTGCTGGGCAGCTATGCCAAGTCCGAGATCGAGCCGTTGAGCGACATGCTGGGCGCGGTCGCCGCCGAATCACCCTGGCTCGCCGCCGGCGACGACGCGCGGTTCATGAACGACGTGGCCTTGCGTCAGCAGGGCTGATCTTCGCGAGCGAGAGTCATTCGCAAGATGATGCCGCCCGTTGCGAGCAAGTCTTAGCTGAAGACGCGTTGATGACAGCGATTCGCAGAAAGGCCGACGCCGTTGCGAACAACTTGCAAAGCCGGGTGAGAGTTGATCGCAAGATTTGATTTTGCTTGTCTTGTGGAACTTCGCGGCTCTAGTTCCATTCTTGTCATTCAAGCAGGGGCGATCCCCGCGACAAGATAGAAGCAAGGAGCGATCATCATGGGTCTCGTCACCGCCGGCACCGCCGCATGCGCCAAGTGCAAGTTCTTCGACACCGACGCCCACGCCAGCGCGTCGCTGGGCCTATGCCGCTACAACCCGCCGATCAGCCAGCCGTCGAACGACCAGGCCGGCGTCTGGCCCAAGGTCGCCGCCAGCGACTGGTGCGGCCATTTCGAAGCCGCGCTGACCGCCTGAACCGATCCAAACCCGTGACGCCGGTCGCGATGCCTGAGGGGTGTTGCGGCCGGCGTTTTCGTGGGTGGGGGGATCGGTCCGTTCGTGGCGATTAGCCGTCATTGGCTTTGCGGGCTCATCTTGTCATTCAGAGCGGATGGACGAATCGGCGGCGACGAACGCGTGTCACATTTTCCTATCAGGAAAGGAGGTTGAGCTCGGCGAGCCACTGGCGCTCGTATCGCGGCCGCAACGCCTGTCCGGCGCGTGGGCATTCTTCTACCAGTCGCGTGCGTTTGTGGAGACGGGCGCATTTTCCGCACTGCTTGTTGGGCATGGTCCCGTCATCATTCGCGACAACGGCGAGGTAATCGAAGGTGGATCGTCGGATCACGATCCTGACGCGCTGCTGGCGCGCTTCCCGGTGCGGAGCTAAACCGTCGCAAATGGCTAGCTGCCGTCCGCTGCGTCCCTGGGGTCGCCCGCTATTCTGCCCCGATATTTCAGGTCCGGCTGATCCGTATCGGGCGCGCTGTCGCTCCACCGCAGGAGAGCCGCATCGACGACCTCGCCTCCCATGTGGGTCACAAAGGCAGCCGAGAGCGCGGCTTTGTGGCGGTCATACTCAGGCAGGTTCGGATTGACGTTGTCCGCGAGCAAGAGCCATTCGACGAATTGAGCAGCGTGGACTGGTCCGCTGGAGGGGATCAGCATCGTCACATGGAGGTGATCACCCCTTTTCATGCATCCACA
>DASVUT010000124.1:0-4876 GCA_036386955.1 Sphingomonas sp.
CGAAAGGTTGATCCCCATCTGGCCGGCGACGACATCGCCCTGGTAGTCGGTCAACGCACCATCGACGATGTAGGAAGAGGCCGGCCCCAGATGCTGGTGCATGCCCGTCGTGGCCAGCGTGTCGAACCGGATCCAGCCGAAATAGCGGCCTTGCGCAGGGTCGGCGTAGAGCGGTCGGTTGAACAATCCCGGGCGCGGCGAAGCCGTCCAGCCGTCCGCCCCGGGAGGCAGAACCGCCAGGCGTGTTTGCGGTGACGGTAATTCGCTGTTCATTCGCTCGGCTCTTCCGCAGGCTGCCTCGGACAACGCAGCAACGCCTTGATCTATTCTCATATGATAGTAACTAATATCGTTTGATAGCAAGTGGCGTTGTAAGCGGAGCGGTGAATGGCGACAGTGACCGCAGCGGCGGGGTGGACGAGCAGGGGGTCGATAGACGCTTGGCCGTCGTCGCGCGCCGCTTGGACGGCCGTCGCGCTACTCAACCTGTCCTATCTTCTGGCATTCGCCGATCGCATCATCCTCAGCCTGCTCGCGGTGCCGATCCAGGCGGATCTGGGCATTAGCGACACGCAACTGGGTCTGCTCACCGGCGTTGCCTTTGGCTTGTGCTACACGTTGTGCGGTCTGCCCGCCGGCTTTGTCGCCGATCGCGTCAACCGGCGCAGCTTCGTTGCCGCAGGCCTTGTCACCTGGTCGCTCATGACGGCCGCTTGCGGACTGGCGACCACCTTTCTCGGCTTGTTCCTCGCCCGCATCGGGGTCGGCGTCGGGGAGGCCGTGCTGCACCCTTCGGCAACATCGCTGATCGCGGACTACTTCCCTCCCGAACGCCGCGCCCGTGCTTATGCGACCTACATGATGGCGGGCGCCGCGGGCACGTTCTTCGCGTTCCTGCTGGGGGGTCAGTTGCTCGCGGCGCTCGGTGCGTTAGGGCCGGTCCATTGGCCGCTGGTCGGGGTGTTCCAACCATGGCAGGCGACCTTTGTTGTCATGGCCGCACCCGGCATCGTCCTGGCCGCCGTTATTATGCTGATCATGCGTGAACCCGTTCGGCGCGACACACGCGGCGTCGGCGACAAGCCCCTGCCCGGCGAAGTTCGGCGTCTGCTGGCGTCGGAACGGCGCATGTTCGCCTGTCTGATGCTCGGCATCCCGCTGCTGCTGGTCGGCAGCTATGGGCTCGTGTCCTGGTTGCCGGTGATCTTTCAGCGGGTTCACGGCTGGGCGCCGGGTGCCACCGCGGTCCGCTTTGCCATGACCGCAGGGATCGCCGGGATCGTGGGAACGCTCGCACTGGGGCGAATGGTCGAGTTCCTCAGGGAACGCGGTCACGCCGATGCAACGTTCCTGATGTGTTTGGGGGGCGGGATCGCCGTCAATCTCTTCGTAGCGTTGGCGATGCTGGCACCCGACCCGTGGACCGCACTGGCGTTGATCACAGTCGCGGCGTTCTTCCTGCTCGCGCCTGGGATCGCAGCGGTAAGCTGCATTGCGGAGATCGCCCCCAATCGGCTGCGTGCGCAGGTCAGCGCGCTGTTCACCCTGATGGCCGGGCTGATCACCAACACCGCCGGGCCGTTCCTCGTCGGCTTGATTGGAGACCGCGTGTTGGGCGATCCCGCCCGGATCAACATCGCACTGCTGATCGTCGTCGCGGTCTGCGGCACGGCGGGCGCGATCCTGATCGGGTTCGGCCTGGCCCCTTATCGCCGCGTCGTCGAACCCATGCTGGTCCCGACGACCCGTTGACCACCCCTTTGTTTCTTGTCCTGGAGAGCCCGATGACGAAACCCTTTGCCTCGTCCGCCGACACGACGCCGAAGGCCGAAGTGCTGGAGGTGCTGGCCGACGGAGTCTATGCCTTGACGGCCGAGGGCGACCCCAATGTCGGCGCCATCGAGGGCGAGGACTTCCTCATCTGCTTCGAAGCCAAGGCGACACCGTCGGCGGTTGCAAGTTGGTTGACGGAGCTGCGTCGTCGCACCGACAAGCCGGTCCGCTACCTTGTCCTGACCCATTACCATGCCGTGCGCGTGCTGGGCGCGAGCGCATTCGGTGCCGAGCACATCGTCACGAGCAAAGCGACCAAGCAGTTGATCGACGAACGCGGTCAGCAGGATTGGGATAGCGAGTATGGTCGTATGCCGCGCTTGTTCAAGGATCCCGAAACCATCCCGGGCCTGACGCATCCCACCGTCACCTTCGACGATCGGCACGTCATCGAACTCGGCGGCGACCGCGGCACGGTGACGCTGCAATTCTGCGGCCGCGGCCATACCGCAGGCGACATCGTGGCGTGGCACGATCGATCACGAACGCTTTTCGCCGGCGATCTCGTCGAGGCCGAGGCTGCGCTTTACACAGGCGATGCCTTTCATTTCGACTGGGCAGGTGGGACGCTCGACACGGTCAAGGCATTCCGTGCCGAGAACCTCGTCGGCGGCCGTGGTCCCGTGCCAAAGGGGGTCGCCGCCACCGACGCCGCGATCGAACAAACCCGCGCCTTTTTGAACGGGATGATCGAGCATGTCGGCGCGGTCCACCGGCGAGGAGGGACGCTGAAGGAGGCGTTTGAAGCAACCCATGCGGCATTGGCACCGCAGTTCGGGCGCTGGCCGATCTTCGAACACTGCCTGCCCTTCGATGTTCAGCGGCTGTGGGACGAGTTCGACGGCATCGACTGGCCGCGCATCTGGACGATGGAACGGGACCGTGAAGTCTGGGCGGCGTTGCAAGGCTGATGGCGACCGCCGGCATTCCCGTGTGGCGAGCGATCGGGCCCACACCCCTGCCCGCCGCTCCGGCGTCTCGTGCGCCGGTGGTGATCGTGGGGGCCGGGCCCGTGGGCCTGGCGTTGGCGCTGGATCTGGGACGGCGCGGACACCATGTGGTGGTTCTCAACAAGCTCGATTTCGTCGCGGGTGGGTCCAAGGCGATCTGCTTCGCCAAGCGCAGCCTCGACATCTTCGATCGGCTGGGCGTCGGGCAGGCCATGGTCGACAAGGGGGTGACCTGGAATGTCGGCAAGGTGTTCCGCGGCGCCGATCCCAAGCCGATCTATGAATTCGACATGTTGCCGGTGAAGGATCAGCATCGTCCCGGCTTCGTCAATATCCAGCAATATCATGTCGAAGACCGCTTGCTCTCCGCCATCGCTGCGCTGCCCAATGTCGAGGTGCGATGGGGGCACGAAGCGGTCGCCTTGTCGCAAGACGCCGATCATGTGTCGCTGGACGTCGACACGCCCGGTGGCTCGTACCGGCTGAGCGCCGACTGGCTCGTCGCGTGCGATGGCTCGAAGTCGCCAATCCGCACGATGATGGGCCTCGATTTCGAAGGACGGGTGTTCGAGGATAACTTCCTCATCGCCGACATCCGAATGGACGATGATCGCCCGGCCGAACGCTGGTTTTGGTTTGATCCCCCGTTCAACCCAGGCCAGTCCGCGCTGATGCACCGGCAGCCCGACAATATCTGGCGGCTCGATTTTCAGCTCGGCTGGGACATTGATCGCGCCGCCAGCGTGGCGCCCGCCAACGTCGAACGCCTCGTGCGCGGCATGCTGGGCGATGATGTCGTGTTCTCGGGCGAATGGTACAGTGTCTATACCTTTCAGTGCCGACGCATGGCGCGCTTCGTTCACGGCCGCGTGTTGTTCGCGGGTGACGCCGCACATCTTGTTTCGCCGTTCGGCGCGCGCGGCTGCAATGGCGGGCTCGCCGATGCCGACAATTTGGGTTGGAAGCTCGACCTGGTGCTCACGGGCGACGCCCCGGCCGTTCTGCTCGACAGCTATAACGAGGAAGCCGTCATCACCGCCGACGAAAACATCGCCGCCTCGTCGCGCTCAACCGATTTCATGAGCCCCAAGAGCAACGTCAGCACCGTTTTTCGCGACGCCGTCCTGGAACTGGCGGAAACGCAGCCCTTCGCGCGCCCGTTCGTCAATTCGGGCCGTTTGTCGACCGCCGTTTCTTATCCGGCCGGGTCGCTGGGCACGGCCGACGTTGACGACTGGTCGGGCGGCGTCGCACCTGGCGCGCCGGCGCTCGACGCACCGCTCGGCGATGGCTGGATGTTGCGTGCGCTTGGCGACCGCTTCGTGCTGGTCGCCGACGGTCTTTGCTTCCCCGCACCCACGGGATTGCCGCTCATCGACATCGCCGATACCGCGCCCGACGTGTCGCTGATGCGCAGCCGGTACGCGCTGGAACCGGGCACAGCGTATCTCATCCGCCCCGACCAGTATGTCGCTGCGCGGTGGCGGTCCCCAACTCCGGCGCTGATCGCCGCAGCTCTCGATCGGGCGTTGGGACGAGCGGCTGACGACGTAGTGCAGCGCCCATGAGCCTGATCACTACGCCCAATGTTGCCCAAGTCGATGCGGTATATCAGGCGCTGATCGATCTGCATCAGGGCCGCGACGCCGCCGACAGCCTGCGCGTCAACGCGCGGCTCATCTTGTTGCTGATCAACCATATTGGCGACAGCGAGGTGATCGCCGAAGCGTTCGCGATCGCTGGCCAATCGCGCGCCGATCTGGCCGTGCCCGCATGATCGGCCGCGACGCTATTGAACATGCATCGCGCGACGAACTAACCGCTTTGCAGACTCAACGCCTGACTTGGTCCCTGCGCCACGCCTACGACGGCAACCCCGCCTATCGGTCCAGCTTCGACGCCGCCGGGGTCCACCCCGACGACATTAGATCGCTGGACGATCTCGCTCGCCTTCCCTTCACGACCAAGACCGATCTTCGCGGTGCGTACCCGTTCGGATTCCTCGCGGTGCCGCAGGATCAGCTGGCTCGCATCCATGCCTCGTCGGGCACGACAGGCAAGCCCACGGTGGTGGGCTATACCAAGGCCGACGT
>DASVUT010000125.1:0-3482 GCA_036386955.1 Sphingomonas sp.
CGATGTCCGCACCCGCGTTCGCCTGCACCAGCGCCTGTTCGACGAGCACCGCCGTGGTCGCGTCGTTCAGGACATAGCCAGCCGCATCGACCAATCCGTCATGCCCGTGCGAGGTATAGGGATCGAGCGCTACATCGGTCAGCACGCCGATCCCAGGCACCGCATCCTTCAGCGCGGCGATGGCGCGGCACATCAGATTGTCGGGATTGAGCGCCTCGCGCGCGTCGTCGGTGCGAAGCTCCCTCGGCGTGTTCGGGAACAGCGCCACACAGGCGATGCCTAGATCACGCGCCTCCCGCCCGCGCGCGACGATGCCGTCGACCGACCAGCGCGACACGCCGGGCAAGGTAGTGATCGGCTCCTCCACCCCCTGCCCCTCGGTCACGAACAGCGGCCAGATGAGGTCAGCGGGAGTGAGGATGTTTTCCGCGTGGAGCCGTCGGCTCCAGCCATGGGCACGGGTACGGCGCAGGCGGAGCGCGGGAAAGGACGCGGTCATGGCCCTGGTCCATGCGGGATCGCGCGACGCTTGCCAAGCGTTACGCACCCGTAACTCAAAGGATGGGGTGTTCATGCGCGAAATTCGGTCGGCCGCGATGGTCGTCAACGCCAAGTCGCGCAAAGGGCAGCAGATGTTCCAGCACGCCTGCGCCGCCATGAGCGGGCTGCCGTTCGACGTCGATGCGCGCGCGGTGGAGGACCCCAAGAAGCTGGAAGATGCGGTCCGCGACGTGCTGTCGGCCAAGCCCGACCTGCTGATCCTGGGCGGCGGCGATGGAACGATCAGTGGGCTGGTCGACCTGATGGTCGGCACCGACACGATCCTGGGCGTTATGCCGCTGGGCACCGCCAACAGCTTTGCCCGCACGCTTGGCATTCCGCTCGACGTGGACGGCGCGGTCGAGGTGCTGCGCACAGGCGCGCCGAGACGCATCGACCTGGGGATGATCGACGGCGATTATTTCGCGAACTGCGCCGCGATGGGGATCAGCCCCAAGATCGCCGAAACCGTGCCGCACAATCTGAAGAAGTGGTTGGGCCGTGTTGGCTATCTCGGCTGGGCAGCGTATCAGTTCGCCCGGTTCAAACCGTTCACGCTGATCGTCGGCGAAGGTGCCACCGCCGAGCGGCTGCGCGTGGTCGAGGTGCGCATTTCCAACGGGCCGTATCACGGCGGCACCGAGCTGGTGGAATCGGCCGAAGTGGATTCGGGCGTAATCGTCGTCCAGGCGGTGATGGGGCATGTGAAGCGGCGGCTGATCGCGAATTGGGGCGCCTCGATCCTCAAGCTCCCCTCGCGCCACGAGGAGGTCCGCGAATTCCGCGGCCGCGCGATCCGCCTCGATACCGAGCCGCGCCTGCCGATTTCGATCGACGGCGAGGTGCTGGCGCGCACGCCGGTCACTGCCCGGATCGCGGCGGGAGTGATCGAGGTGATGGCACCGGTCGACGCCTGAGCCGCGCCGCCATCCCTCCCCGGCGAAGGCCCGGGGATTGCTTGCAATAGACTCTACCCCGCCGGCGTCATCGTCCCACCAGGCTCAGGATCGGCGTGGCTACGCTGTTCGCATCCTTGCGCCTTGCTCGCGAGCAACGCCCCGCGCCGCCAGCCACCCCGCCAATAGTAGAGCGCCGCCAGGGTCACCGTCGTCGCCGATCCGATCGGAAAGCTCCACCACAGCGCATCGACCCCGAACCGCGGCTGCAGCGCCAGCGCGATGCCGAGCCGTACCGGGAACATGGAGATGAACAGCACCGCCAGCGGCCCCCACACGGCCCCGTTCGCGCGCACCGTGCCGAACAGCACCATGGTGGCGCCGAACAGCACGAAGCCCCAGGTCGCGGTCATGTTGATGTGTTCGGCGATATCCAGCGAAGGGCTGTCGGCGGGCAGGAACAGGCCGAGCACATGCCGGTCGAGCAACAACGCGGCCGCGACCAGCGTGCCGGTCATCCCCAGATTGACGATGATCCCGTCGCGCGTGATCCGCCCGACCCGGTCCCATCGGCCTGCCCCGATATTCTGCGCCGCCATCGCCGACACTGCAGCGCCGATCGCCATCGCGGGCATCTGCACATAGGTCCACACCTGCTGGACGACGCCATAGGCCGCGGTGGTGTCGATGCCGTTGCGGTTGACGAGCCCGACCATGGCGAGCCCGGCGCTGGAGATCACCAGCATCTGCGCCCCGATCGGCAGCCCTTTGGCGACAATAGTCCCGGTCAGCGCGCGTGTGGGGATCAGGTACCGCCGCTCGGTCCCGCTCAGCCGCAGCGGCAATCCGCGCCGGTCGATCCACAGCGCGAGCGCCATCACCGCGATGACGTTGGCGGCCAGCGTCGCGGTCGCCGAACCCGCGATCCCCATGCGAGGGAACGGCCCCAGCCCCAGGATCAGCACCGGGTTGAGCCCTGCGTCCAGCACGACGCTCAACACCATGAACCACAAAGGCGTCAGCGAATCCCCGGTGCCTCGGAGCCCCATGAACATCAGGACGAGGATCATCGAGGCGGGTAGCCCCAGGAAGATAACCGATAGGTAGGACTGCGCCAGCTCCATCGCCCCCGGGGGCGTGGCCAGGGCGGTCAGGATGTCGTCGACGAACAGGACACCGAGCCCGGCGACCACCACGGACGCCGCCAGCACCAGCCCGATCGCCGATCCGAATGCGCGCTTGGCCGCGTCGGGGTTCCGTGCGCCCCAGGCCTGACCGACCAGGATCGTCGCCGCCATGCCGAACCCGAACACCGCGCCGAACAGCAGGAACATGATGATGTTGGCATTCGATGTCGCCGCCAGCGCATCCTCGCCCAGGAAGCGCCCGACCCAGATCGCGTTGATCGATCCGTTGAGCGATTGAAGGATGTTCGATCCTAGAGTCGGCAGCGCGAACGCGATCAGCGTGCGCCCGATCGGGCCGGTGGTCAGGTCACGCTGTGCGGCCATGATCCCCCCGGCGAACTTGTCGATCTTTACGTGGTCGCGGTTTATTCAAAGGGTCGTTCCCCAGCGGCACCGGCGAGCGCCGCGCATGTCGTGGCGGAAGGATACGCTGTAGGACAGTGCAATCGCGCGCTGCACCCGCCCTAACCCAAGCGCGCGAGGGCAGCGGACAGCCGCGATGCCTCCGCATCCTTTTCCGCGTGATCGGCGCGCGCCTTCTCGACCGCTTCGGGCTTGGCGCGTTCGACGAAGCTGGCAGTGGCCAGCCGCCCGGCCAGCGCATCGCGCTCCTTCTGCGCCGCCGCGATTCCCTTGGTCAGCCGGGCGCGCTCGGCATCAAGGTCGATCACGCCGGCCAGTGGCAGCACGAACGTCGCCTCGTCGACGACCACCTGCGCCGCCCCGCCCGCCGCATCGCCTTGCGCGCGATCGACACGCGCGAGCCGTGCCAGCGCCGCTCCCTGCCGCGTTAGCCGCGCGTCGGTTTCCGACCCAGCATCACGCACGTGGAGCGGCAGTCGCGCGCCCGGCGGCACGT
>DASVUT010000126.1:0-6217 GCA_036386955.1 Sphingomonas sp.
GCCGGGATGCCGGGGGTTCACCAGCATCGACAGGTAGACGACGAACACCGTTCCCGCCATGCCGTTGCCGAACTGGTCGGCGGCGGTCGCCAGGTACAGGCTCGCCTCGCCGACCGGCTGGTGCGCGAGCCACACGAAAGCGAAATTGCCGATCGCGGCGAAGATCGCCCCCATCGCCAGCGTCCGGCTCTGTCGCCAGCGCGTGACCATCCAGCCGCCGACGCCTACGCCCGCGATGCTGGCAATCAGCGCGACAAGGCTGTCGGCGCGCCCGATCTGGGTCAGGGTATAGCCCAGGTCCTTGATCATCGGCTTGGATAGGTTGAGCGCCAGCACGTCGCCCATGCGATAGATCGAGACGAACGCCATCACTACCAGCGCGCCCGTGCCGTAACGCCAGAAGATGTCGACATAAGGCCCGATCGCGGGCGACGCGCGCAGCCGTGACTCCGGCCTTGCGTCCCTGATCCGCGGCAGCGCCAGCGCCATGGCGACGAACGGGGTGAGGCACAGCGCCAGGACATAAGGCGTCACGTTTGCCCCGCCGTCGATCCCCGCCGCGGCCGCCAACGCGAGCACGCCCGCGCCCACCAGTGCCACTCCTGCTGCGACCGCCAGCAGGATGATCGCGCCCGCCGCCAACCCTTGCGCCAGCGCGGCGCCGCGCCCCGGCTGATCGGTGTCGGACCGCATCGCCGCCAGCACCGGAAAGGGCAGGAACGCCGCCGCCGCGATCAGCAGATAGGCCGCGCGCCACCCGGCCGTGTCGGCGACGATCAGCGTCACGCTGCCCGCGGCCACCATCGCGCTGCGATAGCCCCATAGGCTGGCGACGACGACCGGTCCCTGTTCGGCCGCCGTCGGCGCGAGTTCGATCCGCCACGCATCGGCCGCCACCTCCAGCGTCGTGGTCCAGAAGGCGAGCAGCACCGCGAACAGCGCCGTCACCCACAGATGAGCGTCGTTGGCGGTCAGCGCCATGCCGATCGTCGCCGACGCGATGCCAAGCTGCGCCAGCATGATCCACCCGCGCCGCCGGCCCCAGAAGCGCGCGAATCCGGGCACCGCGTAGCGATCGAGCAAGGGCGCCCAGAGGAACTTGAGCGTCGGCAGCAATTGCACCCAGGCGAAAAAGCCGATCACCGCCAGCGCGACGCCATGCGCCTGCAGCCGCAACGCCAGCACCGTGGAGAACATGAAGAAGGGCAGCCCGGCGCTGAATCCCAACATCGCGAACACCGCCATGCGCCCGCGCGCCCCGTCGAACGACGCGAGGGGCACAGAGTCGACGATCGCGGCTGACGACAAATCCGGCTCCGAGTGACGAGAAAGCACCAGCCTCCACGCCGGGGTCGCAGGCGTCAAGCGCGAGCGCAGGTAAGGGCTCTGTGTCACCCGCGCGACACGATTGTAACAAAAAATCTCGCACCGCCCCGCGCACGCCTCTGGCATTTTGTGACGCTTTGATTGCTAATGGCGACAGGGGCACGCCGGGCAAGGCGCGTGAAGGGGATAGAATCATGATTCGACGGGGTAATTCGGCGCGTCGGCTGCTCGTGGTGGGTACGGCTTGGGCCGCGCTGATGAGCGCGGGGACGGCAGGCGCGCAGGTCACGACCTCGCAGGATTCCACGCCAGCGGCGGCCACCCCCACCGGTGCAGCGACACCGACACAGGGCGCATCGGCGGTCGATCCGACACCGAATGCGCAAGGCGAGATCCTGGTGACCGGATCGCGCATTAAGCAGGACCCCAACAATAGCGCCCTGCCGCTGCAGATCATCACCACGCAGGAATTGACCCGCAACGGCATCTCCAGCCCTGAACAGTTGATCTCGTTCCTGACCACCAACGGGTCGGGCGCGGACAATCTGTCGTCCAATGCCGACGTGACCTCGGGCGCGCAACGCGGCACCAACGGGCTGTCGTCCGCCAATCTGCGCGGGCAGGGGGCCGCATCGACGCTGGTGCTGCTGAACGGACGCCGCGTCGCCGCGCACGGGCTGACCGGCCAGGCTGTCGACGTGAACCAGATCCCGTTCGCCGCGATCGAGCGGGTCGAGGTGCTCAAGGACGGCGCGTCGGCGATCTATGGCACCGATGCGATCGGCGGCGTGATCAACTTCATCACCCGCACCGACTTTCGCGGGCTGACGCTGAACGGCTTCACCGACATCACCGAACAGGGCGACAGCCCGATCTACCGCCTGTCCGCGACGGCGGGCTATGGCGACCTGGCGAGCCAGGGCTTCAACATCATGGGCTCGGTCAGCAAGGCGTGGAACGGCGCGCTGTTCGGCCGCGACCGCGACTTCGTGAACACCAACCAGCCCAACCGCGGCCTGTCGGCGGATACGCGCGGCACGCCGATCGCGACCGCCTTCCCGATCAATCCGACCGCCGCCGGCATCGGCATCACGCAAGGCGGCACGCTGCTCGGCGCACCGGCCAACAATGCGGCGGCAGGGGGCACGTTCCTGCCCGGGTTGGTGTTCCCGGGCACGACGCAGCGCGCCGATGGCGGGATCAACATCCTGGACCTGCCGGGCGGCGCGGGATGCGGATCGGTCGATGGCGGCTTTGCTTATGACGAACAGCTTTGGGGCGTTCCCGGCGCGCGCTTCGCTTGCGCCTATGACACGGGCCGCGCGGCGGTGCTGCAACAGCCGCTGGAAACGCTGACCTATTTCGGGCGCGGCACGCTCAACGTCGGGCGGCACCAGCTGTTCGCCGAGGTGACCGGATCGGATGCGAAGTCGGCCAAGCGCTTCTCGGAGAACCAATATACCGCCAACAACACGTCGCTGCCGATCGCCTATCCGCTGAACGCGCTGACGGCAGGCACATACAACGACGTGTTCGACCGCATCGCGGCGCAATTCCCCGCGATCGGAGCACCGGGTACACGGACGGTCGGGGTCGGCACCTATGGCCGCCCCATCGCCTTCCGCTTCCGCTGCATCGCGTGCGGCGTGCGAGAGTACACCACGACGACTAAGACGTTCCGCGGGGCGGCGGGTGCCGAAGGGCCGATCTTTGGCGGCTTCGACTACCGCGTCGGCGGCTCCTATGCGCGCAGTGAGTCCTCTTCGCTGCTGGGAAGCGGCTTCCACTTCCGCGGGGTCTTCCCCAGCGCGCTCGCGGCGACCGCCTCGGGTGTAGCGGGTGCCGTCAATGGCGGTGTCGACCGCCGCGCGCCGACCGCGCCCGGGGCCAGCGCGCCCGGGATCGTCGGGCTGTTCAACAGCGGCATTCTCAACCCCTTCTCGGTCGATCAGTCGGCTGCTGCGCTCGCTGGCCTCGAGGCGGTGTCAGCGCGCGGGGTGACGCTGTTCGGCGGCGAATATGCGGTGACCCAGTTCGATGGATCGATAGCGGGACGGCTCTTTGCTTTGCCCGGTGGTGACGTGCAGATCGCGGTCGGGGTCGATTATCGTCGCGAAACCTACAGCTTCAACGGGTCCGACAATGCCATTCTCGGCGCGCCCGATATCTTCAACGCAGCGTTCGACAACGCCAACGCGCTGCAACGGGTGAAGCGTGACGTGAAGGCGGCCTATGGCGAGATCAGCATCCCGATCTTCCGTCAGCTGGAAATCACCGCCGCCGCGCGGATCGACGAATATGAAGGGTTCGGCACCACGACCAACCCCAAGGTAACGGCCAAGTTCCGCCCCATCGAATGGCTGATGTTCCGCGGCAGCTACAATACGGGTTTCCGCGTTCCGACCTTCAACCAGATCTTTAACGGCATCACGATCTCGCCCAATCCGGGCAATGCGCGCGCCGATCCGACGACCTGCCCGGCGGGCGGCACGGTCAACGTGACGCCGGGTTGCGCCGCCATCACGCCCGACACGCGCACCGGCGGCAATCCGCAACTCGGACCCGAAACGTCGGACCAGTATAGCGGTGGCGTCGTGTTCCAGCCGACCAGCCGGATCAGCGCATCGGTCGATTTCTGGCACATCGCGGTCGACAACACGATCGGCGCACTGACGATCGACCAGCTACTGCAGAACATCGCCTTCTTCCCCACCCGCGTGATCCGCGAAAACAACATCATCGACGAACTCGACCTGACATCGGCCAATATCGGGTCGCGGCGGACGCAGGGGCTGGAGATCGCGCTGCGTGCCGGGTTCGACTTCGCGGGCGGCGTACTGACTACCGGGCTGGACGGAACGCGTCTGCTCAAGAAGCGCGAGAAGCTGTTGCCGTCTCAGCCCTACGGCCCCAGCCTGATCGGTGTGTTCACCTTTGCCGGCGATCTGGGGCTGCGGTGGAAGCACAACGCGTTCGTGACCTGGGCGAATGACGATGTGACGCTCAGCTTCACGCAGATCTTCCGTGACGGGTATCGCAACTGCGCGCCGCCCTTCTGCACCGCGGCGGCACTGGCCCGGCCGGATTACAATGCGCGCGTGGGCAGCTACACGCTCTACAACCTCTCGGCCGGTGTACGTGTCGCACAGCAGATGCAATTGATCCTGGGTGTCCGCAACCTGCTCGACACCGACCCGCCCTTCGCGATCACGTACGATTCGAACACGGGCGCGGGCAGCTCGTGGGAGCCGCGCGTCGCGGACCCGCGCGGGCGCTCGTTCACCGTGTCGGCGGAGGTGAAGTTCTGACGCGGAGCTCGTTGCTCCGTCGGCCGCTCCGGATAACCCGTCACGCGCGGCGACATGGTCAGTCATGCCGGACCTGATCCGGCATCCATGGCGCAACTTCCGAGCCATGCGTGCCGCTTGCGCAAAACCATGGACCTCGGATCAAGCCCTGACCTGACGAACTGCTCCGGAACCCATATAGATGATGCTCCTCGCCCTGGCCGCCGCCGCTGCCACGCAGCCCGTCGCCACAGTACGGATCGCCTTCGACCGGAGGGGTGAAACCGCGGTCGAGGCGATCGGGCTCGCGGACATCGCCGCCGATCGCGCGGTCACGCCTGACGATCCGGTGCGCGTTGCGTCGATCAGCAAGCTGGTGGTCGCCATCGCGGTGCTGCGGCTGGTCGAACAGCGGCGGCTGGACCTGGATGCCGATGTTTCGGCGCTGCTCGGCTGGCAGCTGCGGCATCCGCGCTTTCCGGGTCGCGCGATCACGCTGCGGCTGCTGCTGTCGCACCGGTCGGGGCTGACCGACGGGGTCGATTACGTCCTGCCACTCGACGCCGATCTGCGCACCGTGCTCGTCGATGCCAAGGCGTGGGATGGGGCGCACGCGCCGGGCGAATGGTTCGCCTACGCCAATCTCAACTTTCCCGTGATCGCGGCGGTGATGGAGCGCGCGACCGGCGAACGGTTCGATCGGTTGATGCAGCGGTTGGTGCTGGCACCGCTCGGGCTCGACGCCTGTTACAACTGGGCGAGCTGTACCCCCGCCACCGCCGCGCGCGCAGTGGTGCAGTACCGCGACCGCAAACCCGTGCGCGACGACCACCGCGGCACCGCACCCCCCTGTGCCGTCACCCCGGCGCGCGACGGCACGTGCGATCTGTCGATTTGGATCGCCGGGCGCAACGGCGCGATCTTCGCGCCGCAGGGAGGGTTGCGGATTTCCGCGCGCGGGCTGGCGCGGATCGGGCGGCTGCTGCTGGGGCGCGGTGAAGTCGACGGCGTGCGGCTGTTGTCGCGGGCATCCGCGGCGATGCTGGAGCGCGGCCTGTGGCGTTTCGACGGGCGCAATGGTGACACGTCGAACGGCTTCTACTGCGGTTATGGCCTGGCGGTGACCTTCCTGCCAACGCGCACGCCCGGGTGCCGCGACGACCTGTTCGGCGACGGCCGCGCGCATTTCGGCCATGCGGGCGAAGCTTATGGCTTGCGATCGGGGCTGTGGATCGATCGTCGTCGCGGCACCGGCGTCGCCTTCTTCGCGACTGACGCGGGTGAGGCGCCCGGCACCAGCGCCTTCACCGCGGTGGAGGAACGGCTGGCGCGGTGGCGGACCCTTCGCGGCGGCGGGGGGTTGAGCCTCTGACGTGAGGGAGAATGACACACCGATGCGGCCTGCGCTGCCGATGATGCTGCTGGCGACGCTGGCCGCGTGTTCGGGCCCTGACGAGCCCGCGACGCCGCCGCCGCCGACCAACATCGCCGACAATGGCGTGCCGATCGCGCCCAGCCCGACGCCGCCACGCCGCCGCCCCGATGCGACCGGGCCGGGCACCGCGCTCGGGCTCACTTATCTCCAGCTCGAGGATGCCGATCTC
>DASVUT010000127.1:0-5414 GCA_036386955.1 Sphingomonas sp.
GATGACGGTGAAGAGCGGCCCCGACCCGGTGTCGAGCGCGAACATCTTCTCGACCGCGCGCTTGTTCGCGGCGCGGCGGCCGATCGCGCGGGCGGTGTAGCGCGAAGGGAGCGCGGCGTCGGTTTCCGGGTTCCACACCGCCGGGTCGATGCCGTTGACGATCCCGGTCACGCGGTCGCGGCGCGCCTCGATCAGCCCGTCGAGCCCCATGCCGAAGGCGGGGGTGCGGATTTCCTGGGCATAGGTCGGGCTGACGGTGGTGATCCGGTCAGCCGCCTCCAGCCCGGCCTTCAGGAAGCCGACACCGCCATAATATTCGACGCCGTCGATCGCGAACGCCTCCGCCGGCAGGCCGAGTTCGGGGAAGATCGCGGCGGGGTAGGCACCCTGGAAGGCGATGTTGTGGACCGTGACGACGCTGCGCGCGGGCGTGCCGCGGCCGGGTGCGTAGCGCAGATAGGCGGGCGCCATCGCCGCCTGCCAGTCATGCGCGTGGAGTACATCATAGGTATGGCCGGGCACGACACCGCTGCCGAGATCAGCGGCCGCGCGGGCGAACGCGGCGAACCGGTGCCAATTGTCGGGCCAGTCCTTGCCCGCCCGATCGGTATAGATCGGGCCTTCGCGCGCAAAGAGCGCGGGCGCGTCGAGGATGAGGAGCGAGTGATCGCCCAGCCTGGTTGCGAGCAGCCGTGCCTCGATACCCAGCAGGTCCGGCCAGTGGTGGACGGCCTTGGCGCGTTTGAGTGCGGGCGCGAGCGCGGGGTAGCCGGGGAGCAGGGTGGTGGTCGTGACGCCGTGTGGGGCGAGCGCGGCGGGGATCGCACCGACGACATCGGCGAGCCCGCCGGTCTTGACGAGGGGATAGGCTTCCGAGGCGACCGAGAGGACGTTCACCTAATTCCTCCCCGAGCTTGTCTCGGGGAGGTGGCAGCCGAAGGCTGACGGAGGGGCGGAGTCGCTAGCGTCCGCCACGGCCCTTCCACCACCGGCTGAAAAAGCCGGCGGTCCCCATCCCCGAGACAAGCTCGGGGAGGATTGCAGTGGCCCCAAAATCCTCCCCGGGACGGGGAGGTGGCGCGAAGCGACGGAGGGGGCCCACGTCTGCGACCGGCGGTGGCCTTCGCGGGAGTGGGCCCCCTCCACCACCAGCCTGAAGAAGGCTGGCGGTCCCCAGTGTCGGGTCGGCCATGCCCCCGGCATGGCCTTGGATTGCCGGGGGCAATCCAACCCGACACTCCGTTCCGGGGAGGATTGAAGTGGCCCCAGAATCCTCCCCAGGACGGGGAGGTGGCGGCGTAGCCGACGGAGGGGGATCGCGGCGCGTGCGGCGTTCCTGGTCGCGAACCCTCTCCACCACCGGCTGAAGAAGCCGGCGGTCCCCCTCCCGTCCCGGGGAGGATTAAGGGCGCACTCAGTTTGTCCCGCGATGCGCAGGCAGCCTCAGAACACCACCCTTGTCCCGATGCGGAGCATGCGGGGTTCGACGGCGCGGCTGTGGATGCCCTCGACGCCGTCGATCGGTTCGCCAGGCAGGCGCGAGGCATAGGCGTAGTCGGCGTCGGCGCGGGCGGTGTCGAACAGGTTGAGCAGTTCGGCGCTGAGCTCGACGCGGCCGAAATTGTGCGCGGCGCGGAGGTTGACGACAGTGGTCGCTTGGCCGCGAAAGCTGTTGTCCTCGATCAGCGGGCGTGGGCCGGCATGGCGGACGCGTAGCGCGGCGTTGAAGCGGTCGAAGAGCAGCGCGATGCCCAGTTCGCCCGCCGATTGCAGCGCGTTGGGGATGCGGTCGAAGCCCGGTGCGTCCACGAAGCGGGCATGGTTGGTCGCGAAATTGCCATCGATGGCGAGCCAACGGACCGGGCGTAGCGCCGCGGTCAGCTCCCACCCCCGCCGGCGGCTGGGGCCTGTTGGCGACACGGTGCCGTCATCGCCCGAATAGACGAGTTCGGACGACGCGCGGCTCCACCATTGGACCAGCGATGCGGTCAGGGGCCCACGTTCGAACCGGCCGCCCAGCTCGTACCCCGTCGCCCCCGCCAGCCCGGGCGTTCGATCGGTCACGGCGGTGACGCCGCGCACCGCGTTGGAATGGAAGCCGCGACCGTAATTCGCATAAAGGGCGATGCCGCGCGTCAGCTCGAACGAGGCACCGGCCTTGGGACTCGCGATGGTGTCGTTGACCGCGCCGGTGTTGCCGGACCCTCCGCGTGCGGTCGTGCGGAAGCGGAAATGGTCGATGCGCGCACCGCCGATCAGCCGCAGGCGCGGGAGCGGACTCCAGATCGCCTCGGCATAGGCCGCCACCGACGTCTCGCGTGCGTCGACGAGGCTGGTGGTGCGGATGCGCCGGCCGAACTGAGTCTGATAGAGGCCGAGATCGTCGATGCGGTCGGTCTGCGCATCGGCCCCCAGCGTGATCGCCAGCGCGTCGTTCACGTCGAATCGGCGCGCGACCCGCCCGCCAAAGGTCCAGCGGTCCTCGGTCTGTTCGAGCTGATCGCCGCGCACAGGATCGGCGAGGAAGAAGGTGAAGTTGGAGAGCAGCGCGAAGCGGTAATGCTGCGCATAGGCGGTCAGCGTCAGCCGATCACCGCGCAGACCGATGTTGAAGACCTGACGATCGGTGCGGCCGCGAAGATCGGGATCGAGCGTGCCGAACCGGTCGGGGATGAGTAGGCCGATGGCACGGACGGGGATTTGTTCGGTGGGGCGCCAGCTCGCGTCATAGAGCGACAGGCTGGCCCGCAGCGTGCCCCAGTCGGTCGGGACGGTGTATTTGGCGAACGCACCGACATGGCGCAGACGTTCGGCGAGCTGCCACCGGCCGTCATTGGCCTTGAGCTCGGTCGCTAGCAGCAGCGTGCCGGGCCCGAGATCGGCCGAGCCGCCGGCGGCCACGCGGCGGTAGCCGAAGCTGCCGGCCGTGGCGGCGGCGAAGGGGCGGTCGAAGCGGTCGGCGGTGTCGAGC
Organism: Sphingomonas sp.; assembly: GCA_036386955.1. Taxonomy (GTDB): domain Bacteria; phylum Pseudomonadota; class Alphaproteobacteria; order Sphingomonadales; family Sphingomonadaceae; genus Sphingomonas. The sequence goes on from DASVUT010000127.1 coordinate 2,972, forward strand.
GAGGCCGCCGCGACGAACGAGAAATCGCCATCGCCCGCGCGGTACGGCCCCTTGCGATAGGCAATCTGGGCGACGGTTTCGGGGATCAGGCCGTTCAGGTCGAGATAGCCTTCGCCGTGGGTGTGGCTGCGCAGGTTGAACGGCATGTTGTCGACGGCGATGCTGAAATCGGTGCCGTGGTCGAGATTGTAGCCGCGGATGAGGTACTGCGCCGCCTTGCCGCCGCCCGAATGCTGGACCGCGATGAGGCCGGGGACGGCTTCGGCCAGTTCGCTGGTGCGGAGCAATGGGCGGACGCGGAGCTCGTCGCCGCTGATCGCGCCTTCGCTGGCGGCGTTGGCGGTGCCGATGCGGTGTTCGGCGCGGCCGGTGACGACGATCTCGGTGGGCTGTGGGGGTTGCTCGCCCGTCTGTGGGGCGGCGATGGCGAGTGCGACGCGCAGTCCCGATCCGATCATGCCGCGACTCCCTAGTCACCGCCCGCCCGGAACTTAGTTAGCGTACGCGTTCTAGTTTAGCAAAGGCTAATCTTTGGTGTCCCCGCTGTGGCGGGTTATGGAAGTGGCATGAACGATCGCCCGAGCCTGCCCGATGCCCAGGACCAGGCCCGCCGGTTCGCGCGGGTGCGGGCCGCGCATGCGACCGAGATGCAGGAGGATTATGTCGAGCTGATCGGCGACCTGATCGCGGCGACGGGGGAGGCGCGGGCGGCGGACCTGGCGGAGCGGTTCGGAGTGACCGCCGCGACGGTCGCCAACACGCTGACGCGGCTGCGCAAGGCCGGGCTGATCGAGATGCAGCCGTACCGGTCGATCTTCCTGACTGAGCGGGGGGCGGCGATGGCGTCGGCGGCGCGCGAACGCCACGCGATCGTGGTCGCGTTCCTGCTGCATCTCGGTGTGTCGCGCGAGGTGGCGGAGATGGACGCCGAAGGGCTGGAGCATCACCTGAGCGAACCGACGCTGGCGATGATGAAGGCGCGGGTCACGGGTTAACGCCGGGCCTTTTCCTCCAGCCCCGACATGCCTTCACGCCGCGTCAGTTCGGCGCGCACGTCGTCGAGCCCGAGACCGGCGTCGGCCAGGAGGACGAGGAGGTGGTAGAGGAGGTCGGCGGCTTCGGGGACGATCTTGGCGGGGTCGGTGCCCATCGCGGCGATGACGGTTTCCACGGCTTCCTCGCCCAGTTTCTGCGCGATGCGGGGGCGGCCGCGCACAAACAGGTCGGCGGTGTAGCTGCCGGTGGTGCCACGCCGCGCGATGATGGTGGCCTGGAGCCGGTCGAGGATGTCGTCGGTCATATCGGGTGCGCTGCCGCAGTGCATGGGAGGCGTCAATCGTCGTTGCGGTGGCGCGGCAGGCGGCGGCGGAGCGCGCGGCGGATGAACCAGATGGCGGCCACGGCGACGGCGAAGAGGGCGACGTCGGACCATTCGGGCGCGGTGCGCGGGGCGGGGGGCGTGGCTTGCGTGGTGGGCATGGGTGGGTGTGTAACATGGCGGGGCCGTGGGCAAAGCCCACGTCGTCGGTAGGGGCTTGGGGCCCCGCCGGACGCGCGGGCAGCGATTGTTTGATTTAGCTGCGCTAAATCTGCACGCTGCGCGCGTGTGCAACGAAGTCGCTCGCCGTATCGCCTTGGGTGAAATCCGCGACGACTGGTCGCAGCTGAAGATCCCGCTCATCTTCCCCGAAGGCCTGCCCAACCTGGCGCCGCTCGACAGCATCCGGATCACCGACACGACGCTGATCCTGCGCGCGGGCGCGGGCGGGGTCGAGGGGGTGGTGCGGCGGTGGAGCTGGCCGGGGGCGGGCGGGCGGCCGGTTTACAACTATCGTTCGGAAGGGCGCGGCTTTGCCGGTGGGGCGGGGGCTGGGCGATGCCTGCTCCCCGTCGATGCCTTCTACGAATTCACCGATCCGCCCGCGGATGCGCCCAAGAAGGCGCGCAAGACAAAATGGCGGTTCGTCGATGCGGTGCATCCGTGGTTCTGCATCGCGGGCTGGTGGCGGACCGATCCGGGGGTGGGGGAGGCGTTCACGCTGCTGACCGGGGAGCCCGGGCCCGACATCGCGCCCTATCACCACCGCCAGATCATGTTGCCGGCGCGCGAGACCTGGGGCGGGTGGCTCGACGGGTCGCTGTCCGCGGCGCAGGTGCTGCGCCCGTCGCCGGCTGGCAGCTTGCGCGTCGAGCCCGGAACACCCGATCGGTCCGGCCGTTGACCAGGTGAATCAAGGATCGAATGACATGCCCATGGATATCAGGAAACTCGCGCTCGGATTCGGCGCTTTTGTGGCCGGTGCGGCCGCCTTCGCCTTTGGCGCACGCCGGTTCGGCAGCGCCACGGGAACGGGCGGTTCGGACGGCCATGTGCCGACTGACCTGATGAAGGACGAGCCCGTGCGCTTGCAGGATCGCGCGATCGAGGCGTTCCGGCCCGATC
>DASVUT010000128.1:0-3230 GCA_036386955.1 Sphingomonas sp.
CTGCGCATGACACCTCCCCCGTGAACGGGGGAGGAGCTGGACGTTCAGTCCAGGGCGGGTGCCACATTGGTGCCCGTCGGGATCACGCGGACCGCGCGGTCCTGCGCGGCGAGGAGATAGTCCGCCGTGGTCAGGAACGGCACCGGGTTGACCGCGTGACCATCCATGCGGACCTCGTAATGGAGGTGAGAGCCCGTCGAACGGCCGGTCGATCCCATCAACCCGATCATCTGCCCGCGGGTCACGCGCCCACCGGCCGCGACCAGGATCTTCGACAAATGGCCGTAGCGGGTGGCGATGCCCTTGCCATGGTTTACTTCGACCATGTTGCCATAGCCGCCCTGGCGATCGGCGTTCGACACGATCCCATCGGCGGTAGCGTAGATCGGGGTGCCGATCGGGCCGGGAATGTCGACCCCGGCGTGCATCGCCGCGGTGCCGCGGAACGGGTCGGAGCGGATGCCGAAATTGCTGGTGAACAACAGGTTCGATACCGGCTGCACCGACGGGATCGCGATCGTCCCCTGTTGCAGGGTGTCCATCTTCTTCCAGCTGCGGAACAGCGTGCGGAACTGTTGATCTGCCTTCAAATCGGTGACCGCCTGATCGCTGTCGGCGGCGATCAGCGGGCCGCCCATGGCACCGGCATTGCCCTTGGGCGGATCGACGCGGTAGTCCTTGGCAGCGGTCGGCGCGGGAGCCGTCTGCGCCACGCCCTGGCCGGAAAGGCCGATCGTGACCGCCGCGATCACCGCGACGGCGATCTGACCGCGTCCATCGAGGCGAGAGCGCCGCACCGGCCGGCTGTCATGAAGGGTGTCGCGAGCGACGAAGACCTGACGGGCGCGTGCCGTCAAACTACCAGCGGATCGAATAAGACCGAGCATCGGACCTCAAGGCTTTCGGTCGCTACGGATGCGGCGGATGCCGTACCCACAGGCGAACCATGGCTGATCGTGCCGGAATGCAGCCCCACCGCTCCCGGTGATGTTGGTGTGGACCGAGCCCCGACGCGTTCGCAAGGCCTGCATGACGTTCTCGCGTCAAACCGGCCCGTCGCCGCGTTGAGTCGTTGCATTGGCGTGACATCGTCGCTGAATTGGCTCTGCCTAAGCCCCCGACTCAGCGCGGTAGTGCGCGCGCCGCTGTCAAAACCGCTTCGGCATGGCCGGGCACGCGGACCTTGCGCCAGGCCTGGACCAGCCGCCCATCGGTGCCGAACAGGAAGGTCGCGCGGTCGACGCCCATATAGGTCCGGCCGTAAAGCTGCTTTTCGCCCCACACGCCGAATGCCTCGCACGCGGCGCCGTCCTCGTCGCTGACCAGTTCGACGGTGAGTGCGTGCTTGGCGACGAAGCGGGCGTGCTTGGCGGGTGGGTCCTTCGAGACGCCGATCACGCGTACGCCGGCGGCGGCGAAATCGCTCGCCAGCGCGCTGAAATCCTGCGCTTCGCGGGTGCAGCCCGGCGTGTCGTCCTTGGGGTAGAAATACACGACCAGCGGCGTGCCCAATCCGGCGAGCGACGCGCGCGTGCCATCGTGCAAGGTCACCGCCACATCGGGAACCGTCGATCCTTCATCCATCACGCGCGCTCACCTCATCCCAGACCCGTTCGACTTCCTGCCGCGCCGCGTCGAGCGCGGCAACCACCGCTGGCCAATCGGGCAAGCCGACCGCGCGTGCGATCAGGTCTTGCGTGGCAGGAGCCGGCACCTGCGCGTTGGGGGCGACAAGCCGCAGCGTCACGAGCAACCGGGTGAGCAGGTCATGCGCATCGACCAGCGTGGGCGGGACCAAATCGTCCGCCGCGAGCAATTCGATCGCGACACGCAGATCGGGCGAGAAGCCGGTGCGATGGGCGAGCTGCACGGCATGAACGGCGAACTCCAGGTCGATCAGCCCGCCCGGCAACAGCTTGGCATCCAGCGGCCCTTGCGGCGGCTTGTGGCGGGCCATCTCGTCGCGCATGTCGCGGGCGTCGGCGATGACGTCGCGGTCGGCGCGCCCTTCGCTCAGCACCGCATCGATCACGCTCTGCACCGCCGCCCGCGCATCCGGCGATCCGAACACCGGCCGTGCCCGCGTCAGCGCCATGTGCTCCCACGTCCACGCGTCCTCGCGCTGGTAGCGGGCGAAACTGTCCAGCGTGACCGCGATCGGCCCCTGCGCCCCCGATGGCCGCAGCCGCGTGTCGATGGGGTAAAGCGGGCCCGAGGCGGTCGGCACCGACAGCGCCGCGGTAACCCGCTGCGCCAGGCGGTTGAAGTACAAGGTCGAACCGAGCGGCTTGGGGCCGTCGGATTCGCCCGCAAAGTCGCCGGTGAACAGATACACCAGGTCGAGATCGGACGCATGCGTCAGCAGCCCGCCGCCAAAGCGCCCGAGTGCGACGATCACCAACTCGCCGCCGGCCACGCGCCCATGCACCGCCTCGAACGCGGCAACCGCGGCCGTCGCACCTGCCTGCACCGCGGCCTCCGCGACCCGGCCATAGCCCGAGCCGACCGCGAGCGGATCGGCGATACCCAGCACGATCTGCGTGGCGAGTGCGAACCGGTATTCGCCAACGACCGCGCGCAGATGGTCCAGCCGTTGCTGCAGGTCCGCGCCGGCCTCCGCCGCCGCCATCTCCGCGACCAGCGCGGCGCAGTCGCCCACTGGCTTCAACGCACTGGCGTCGATCAACCCGTCGAGGAGGGCGGGCCGCCGCGCGAGTTCGTCGGCGAGCGGCCCGGCGTGGCTCAGGATCGTCGATAGCATCGCGCCGAGCGCCGGGCGCGCCGCGATCAGGCGAAAGATGTTGAGCGCGCTGGGCAGGCGTTCGAGCAATCCATCGAGGCGGATCAACGCGGTACCGGGCTCCGGCGCGGCGGCGATGGCGGTTAGCAAGGCGGGCAACACCTCCTCCAGCGCCGCCTGCGCCGCCGCGCTGCGCAACGCCGGGTAGCGCGGCGAGCGCCACCGCTCGACCAGCCGGGCGGCCGCCGCTGAGTCCGCGAACGTCTCCAACTCCTCCGCCAGTCGATCGGCGTCGTGTGGCAGGCTCGGCTGCGGTGCGGGGTCGAGCGTGTCGTAGATGTGCGCGGTGGAGCCCACGTGCGGGCGCAGCAGATCGAGCAGCGCCGCGCCATCGTCCAGCCCATGCAGCCGCGCGACGCCGTCGAGCGCGGCGCCGGTGGGCAGCACATGCGTCTGCCGGTCGTCGATCATCTGGCACCGATGCTCGATC
>DASVUT010000129.1:0-2490 GCA_036386955.1 Sphingomonas sp.
CCGTTGCGCACCTTGAGGTGGCCGAGCGCGCCGAGGTAGTCGTTGCTCGCCCAGTTGATCAGACGCTGGCGGGTGGAGCCGCCGTGCAGGACGATGGTGCGGCCGTTGGGCGAGTCGATGACCGGGCGGGTGCGCAGGCGGCCGGCCTCGGCAATGACGCTTAGCTCGGCGCTGAGCGAGGCGCGCATCTCGGCGCGGGTCGGAGGCGGCTCGTGTCCCATGGCGGACCATAGGCGCACGATCAGGCGGGGGCCAGGGGGTTGCCGGGTGCGCGCGATCGATGCCTCGCGGTCGGACTCTTCACCGGCTCAGATGCTTGCGCGGCCATGACGTGGTCGATCGGCGCGCCTGGTGAGCCTGCCGGTTGGAAACCGGCGGTCCCAGGCAAGCCGCGCTCAGCCGGCAGCGCGCCATCAACACCCGGCAGTGCCGCACACGGACGGACCAGTGCCATCGCGAAGTCGTGGGTCTGGCTCGTCGCAACCGCAACGTGGCGCAAGAAACTCGGCATCGTTGACCAGAGCCGCTGACTGATCGCCATGCTCATCGCACAGCAGCGCGGCTCATATCGCTGACCGGTGCCACCTCGCCGACGCTGCCCGCCTGAAACAATGAGGCCGGGGCCGACCTGGAAGCAACGCCCCTCCGCACGGAGAATCCGTTGCCACCTAACCCAGGAGACCCCAGCCATGCGCATCGTCGCCCTCGACCTCGGCACCTCCAGCAGCAAGACCGCGGCGAGCATTCTCGAAACCCTGACCGGCGAGCTGCGCCGGACGCGCGTCGACACGCAGGCGTCGGTGCTGCTCGAGCTGCTGCAGACGGAGCGCCCGGATCGAGTGGTGATGGAAGCGACGAACGTGACCGGGTGGGTGGTGGATCTGTGCCGTGCCTACGGCGTGAAAGAGATCCAGGTGGTGAACCCGATGGACGAGGCATTCCGCAACCGGACGAGCAAGACCGATCCGAAGGATGCTGACCTGCTGGCGAAGCTGTCGGTGAGCGGTCAGGTGCGCCTGGTGCATGTGCCGGAGCGTCCGGTGCGGGAGTGGCGCGGGCTGATCGAGTACCGCCACCGGCTGGTGCGCGATCGGACGCGGCTGAAGAACCGCATCCGTCGCCTCCTGCGCCAGGAGGGTCTGCCGAGCCGGAAGCTGTGGAACGCGCAGGGCATGGCGTACCTGGAGTCGCAGGCGAAGCCGCTGGCGGACTGCGACGAGCGAGAGCTGTGGCGCGGCATGCTCGGCGAGGAGCTGGAGCGCCTGCGCGAGGCGGATCTGCATCTGCACGAGGTCGAGTCGCGGCTCGACCGGATGGCAGCGGGAAGCCGCGACGTCCAGGAGCTGGTCGCGCTGGCTGGCATCGGCAATCGCACGGCGGAGGCGGTGGTCGCCACGCTCGATGATCCGCTGCGCTTCACCAACCAGAAGCGGGTCGGCGCGTACTTCGGCCTGGTGCCGTCGGTCCACCAGTCTGGCAAGCAGGTGCGCCATGGTCGCATCACCAAGGCCGGAAACCGCATCGTGCGCTCCCTGCTGGTCGAGATCGTCCATCTGGCGACGCGGGACAGCGGGCACTGGATCACGAAGATCTACCACCAGTTCCTGCGCGACGACCCCAGCCGACGTAAACGCGCGATCGTGGCAACCGCACGGCGGCTGATCGTCATCTTGTGGGCGAAACTCCGCGATCTCCACCGACAGCAACCTCTGAAGCCTGTCGCGGCCTGAACGCTCCGGCGGCTGACCCGTCTCCTGCACCCTGACTTCTTCACCACGTCCTGATCATCGCGACCTGTTCACCGTGCACGCAACGAAGCACCCGAGGCGGTCCCTGGGTCGTCAGACCCGCGCTCCTGAATGGGACTTCGTGCCGCACACCGTTTGGTGGGACCGCGCATCCTGGGCAGACCCAGCCCGCGCGAGCACCCGGAGAGATGGTTGGAGCCGATGAACAGCGACCGGATCCGCTCGTGGTGGAGTCCCCCAGGCCTGCAGGCGGTGGTCGCGCCGGCCGTGCTCGGCCCGCGGCGCGGGCCTGCGGCGCGGCCGTCACGCCCACCGCAGCTGACCCGGTACGCGACGGCTATCGCCACCGTTGATGATTCGTCTTCAGCGTGGCCGCTGGGAACAAAATGCTCTCGCAAGCGGACACGAACGAACAACCGTTGACTCCGGCCTCAGAGATGGGACCGCCGATTTCCAACCGGCAGGCCTTTGAGCCGGCGAGACGCCGGCGATCCCAGGGCCGGGCAACGCGGCCTGCGCCTGCACACCGAAATCCATCCGGTCCCGAGCCTGCCCTGGGATCGCCGGCGACTCGCCGGCTCTTCCTCGCCGCCTTCGCTCACCAAGCCCCAACCGCGCCGGCACCTCCCGCCGCGCCGACTCCCCGCCCAGCCCACCACGCCATTCGACGCGTGTCTCGCATCGCCCTCTTCCGCCCTGGACTCGCAGGGGGTCGGTCCAAGGTGTGCCCCATGCCTGGCGC
>DASVUT010000130.1:0-3125 GCA_036386955.1 Sphingomonas sp.
ACCATGCTTTCGCCGAAAAACGCCCGGCCGAGCGCCAGCCCGTAGAGCCCGCCGACCAGCGCATCGCCGTCCCAGACCTCGACCGAATGCGCGAACCCCATCGCGTGGAGCTGGCGGAAGACGCGCTCGATCCCGGCATTGATCCAGGTATCGGGCCGGTCCGGTGCGGGCTCGGCGCACAGCGCGAGGACGTCGGCAAAGGCGGCGTTGGCGGTCACCCGGAACCGATCGGCGGCGATGGTGCGGCGCAAGGATCGGGACAGATGAAACCCGTCCAGCGGCAACACCGCCCGCGTGCGCGGCTCCACCCAATAGACATCAATTGCGTCGCGCGCATCGGCCATCGGGAACACGCCGACCGCGTAGGCGCCCAGCACCATCTGCGGATCGAGCATGGTGACCGGCGGCGCGATCACGCCGCCAGGCGGCGCTCGATCGCCTGCCACAATGTGTCGAATGCCGTCGCCGCCGCACCACGCGGTGCGGTGGCACCCACCACCGACCGCGCCCCGGCGGCGGCCTCGATCGCGCTGGCCATCGGTATCTGCGGCCAGCCGGGATTGGCCTCCACCGCGACCTGATGCAGACGGCGGCGGCGATCGACCATCGAATGCACCGGCATCAGCCGCGCGGATCCACCGACATGATCGGCCATCGCGCGCAGGCTCCGATCCGACAGCGCGGATGGCACGACGGGGATGACGATCAGGTCGGCCGCGCGGATCACCTGATCGGCGGTCTCGGTCAGGCCGGGCGGACAATCGAGCACGACGATGTCATGATCGCCCAGTGCGGCGACCATCCGGCTCAACCGCTTCTTCTTGTCGAGATCGTGGAACAGTTGGTCGAGCCCGCGCAGCGACGCGTCGGCCGGCATCAGGTGAAGCCGGTCCCAGCACGTCGGGCGCAGCCGCCGTACCAAATCTACATCCTTGGCGAACACCGCGCGCGCGCGGTCACCGCCGCCGTCGTCGCCCAGCATCCAACTGCTCGCGGCTTGCGGGTCGAGGTCCCACAGCACCGTTCGCCGCTTGGCAATCGTCGCGGCGGTCCAGGCGAGATGGACCGACAGCGTCGAGTTGCCCACCCCGCCCTGGGGACTGTAGATCGCCACGGTCTTCAAAGCGGTGCCACCGACCCGTCGTGAAAGCGGGGAGGCACCGTATTCGTCACAGGTGGCAGGTGCGGCTCGGCTTGCCGGGCGAGACGATCGTGACCTTGTTGTCGTCACCCGTCAGGGACCAGCCGCCCTCGGCGACATAGGGCTCACCCGCGGCAGGCGCGCGCAGCACGGTCGGCGGGCCGCCCTGCACGAGGCGGACATTGACCTGGGTGTCCCCCTGGAAGAAGGTGACGTAAACCAGGCTGTTGTCGTCGCACCGGAACGACTTCTCCGCCCTGATCGCCGGCGGCAACGCGACGGCGGGGCGATTGGCCAGCTCGGCAGCCATGGGATCGGGATTGACCTCGACCACCTCCGGCTCAGGCTGGTTGCAGGCGGCCAGCGACAGGATCGCGGCGAGCGTCAGGGGAAGGGAAATCTTCATCACCCGGCGACGCTTTGCCGATGGGTCGGCACCCGTCAAGCGCGGACGCGCAGGCACCGGCTACTCGTGGAACTCGGAAGCCTCCGGGATGCGGCCGAACGCGATCTTGGTTCCGATCCGGTCGAGCCGTCCTCCGTTCAGCGGTCCGACCGACACCGCGTTGCGCCCCCAGCGTCCGTTGATCGCGTCCATCGCTCGGCTGAGCGCGATGCCGCGTGTCTCGCGCGCCAGCGGATCGTCCGGGTCGAGATGCGCGAACAACGTCCCCTGATCGCCTGCCACGGGCTCGATCTCGGCGAGCGTGACGCCCACCATTCGCAGCCGGAACCCACCGACCCGCGCCTGTCCCGCCGCATGCAGCCGCGGGAACAGCCGGTCGAGATGCTGCAGAACGACGAAACTGTCGTCGGTGGCGGGCAGCTTGATCGAGGTCCGCCAGCCGCTTCGCTCCCCCGTCCGCGGATCGGTGTCGAACTTGGCGTGCAGCACCAGCAACCGCGCGCGATAGCCCTTGCGCCGCAAACGGCTCGCCGCCTTCAGCGCCAGCCGCCGCGCGGTCAGCCGGGCGGGCTCGGCCCCGCGGTGGTGCGGTGACAGGACATGGCTGTGCCCGATCGTGCGGCTCTGCGTCGCGCGTTCGGGCAGGTCGACGCCGTGGAGCAGGTACCAGAGCCGGTCGCCATTCGTGCCGCCCCATGCGGCGCCTGCATCGCGCGGCGTCCGCTCGCATAGCTGTCGCAGATCGTTGATCCCGTCGCGTTGCAACCGCCGCTCCATCTTCGCCCCGATCCCGCTGATCTCACGCAGCGCCAGCGGATACAGCGCGTGTGGGAGGTCGCGCTGTTCGAACACGACCAGCCCGTCGGGTTTCTGAAGATCCGACGCCAGCTTGGCGAGCAGCCGGTTGGGCGCGATGCCGACCGAACAAGTCAACTGGTCGCCGACGCGCGCTTGGATGCCAGCCTTTATGCGCTGAGCCAACGCCTCCGCGGCGGCGCGATCATTCTCGTTGTCGAGCAGCCGGCACGCCATTTCGTCGATCGAACACACGCGAGTGACCGGCACGTGCCGCTCCACCTCGGCCACGATCGCGTCGTGAAACGCGACATAACGATCGTGGCGCGCGGGCGTGACGACGATGCCGGGGCATTTGCGCTTGGCCTCCCACACCGGCGTGCCGGTCGTCACGCCGAACCGCTTGGCCTCCTTGGACGCCGCGATCGCCACGGTGGTATCGCTGCCGATCGGCGCGACGAGCACGGGCCGGCCGCGCAAGGCGGGCTGCAATTGCTGCTCGACGCTGGCGAAATAGGAATTGAGGTCGAGGAACAGCCACCGCAGCGGTCGCGGGGGGAGGTCGGGCGGGGGCAGGGGACGCGGCATCGACTCGCTCCGACAGAACGGAACAAGAACATGACAGAGGATCGCGTGTCAGGGAAGCGCGCGTCTCACATCGGTGTGGATGAAGTCGTCGCCCTTGAACAACAGCGGCTCCCCCGTGTCGATCGCCAGCGCATAGGCGAAGCAATCGCCGACGTTGAGCTTGGCGGGCCCTGCCGCTCGCCGCCCATAGTCGCA
>DASVUT010000131.1:0-4242 GCA_036386955.1 Sphingomonas sp.
CGGCCCACTCCAGGCGCCGACGGCCGTTCCCGAGTTGCAGGTGGCCGATGCTAGGGAGTTGGACGTGGCATTGCGGGAGGCCGAGCGACCTTTCGTCGTGCGTGGGCTCGTCGCCGACTGGCCGCTGGTGCAGGCAGGCCGTTGTTCGGGCGGCGACGCGCGGGAATATATCGCACGCCACGCCCGTCGGCATCCCTTCACCGTGTCGGTCGGCGCGCCGGGCAGCGGCGGGCGGCTGTTCTACGACGACCAGATGGCGATGAACTTCCGTACGCTCCGCGCGCAGCTGCCGGACGTTTTCGCAAAGATCGCGGAAACGGAGTGTCAGGCGGATGCGCCGGCCATCTATTTGGCCTCGATCGACATGCACGAATATTTCGACGGGCTGCACGCGGCCAATCACGTCGATCTGGGCGATCGTGCGCCACTCGCGAGTATCTGGATCGGCACCCGCACCCGGATTGCGGCGCATAACGACCTGCCCAACAACCTTGCCTGCGTCGCGGTGGGCCGTCGGCGCTTTACCGTGTTCCCGCGCGAAGCGTTTCGTGACCTGTATCTGGGACCGGTCGACAACACGCCTGCCGGACGCGCGGTCAGCATGGTCGATTTCCACCGGCCCGATCTCGACGCCCACCCCCGTTTCGCGGATGCTCTTGCCCAGGCGCAGATCGCGGAGCTGGAGGCGGGCGATGCGCTGTATATCCCTGCGATGTGGTGGCACCATGTCGAAGGGCTCGCGCCGTTCAACGTGCTGGTCAACTATTGGTGGCGGGATAGTCCACGCTGGATGGGGCAACCCCAGGACGCGCTCAACCACGCGATGCTGGCGATCCGAGACCTGCCCGCCGACCAGAAGGCGCATTGGCGCGATCTGTTCGACTATTATGTGTTCGGCAACGGTGACGACGTGGTCGCGCACATCCCCCCGCAAGCGCGTGGCGTACTCGCGCCCTTGACCCCCGAAAGCGCCGGGCGGATGCGCGCCTTTCTGCTCAGGAGTCTCAGCCGGTGACGTCCCCATCCAAGACGAAGGGCGACACGTTTCGCCGCCGTATCGTGATCGCCGGTGGAGGCACGGCCGGGTGGATGGCGGCCGCCGCGATCGCGCGTACGCTGGGGCAGACCGTGGAGCTGACCCTGGTCGAATCCGACGCGATCGGCACGGTCGGGGTCGGTGAGTCCACCATCCCGCCGCTCGTCACCTACAACCGGCTGCTCGGGCTGAACGAGGCTGAGTTCATGCGCGAGACGCAGGCCACGTTCAAGCTGGGCATCTTGTTCGACGACTGGCGGGTTCGGGGAGAGAGCTATTTCCACTCGTTCGGACTGACGGGCAAGGATCACTGGTCGGCGGGGTTCCAGCATTTCTGGCTCCACGGTCTGACCAAGGGGCACAAACAACCCTATGACGATTACTGTCTGGAGCTGATCGCCGCGCGCGAGGACAAGTTCGCGCATTTGCCCGACGAACGGATGAACTACGCCTATCAGCTCGACTCCGCGCTCTACGCCAAGTTCCTGCGCCGCATGGCCGAAGCGGATGGCACGGCCCGGATCGAAGGCAGGATCGCGCAGGTCGAGCTGAACGGCGAAAGCGGCGACATCGCCGCGCTCGTGCTCGACTCCGGTGCGCGAGTGGAGGGCGACCTGTTCCTCGACTGCACAGGCTTTCGCGCGCTATTGATTGAGCAGAACCTGCATGCAGGCTATGACGACTGGTCGCACTACCTGCCCTGCGACAGCGCCATCGCGATCCAGACGGAGAGCGTGCGCGCCGCTGTCCCCTACACCCGCGCGATGGCCCACGACGCGGGCTGGCAATGGCGCATCCCGCTCCAGCACCGCACGGGCAACGGCATCGTCTATTGCAGTCGCTACCTCGACAAGGACGCCGCGCTCGAACGGCTGCTCGGCAACATTGAAGGGCGCACGTTGGTCGAGCCGAACTTCATCCGCTTCACGACGGGCGCGCGTCGTAAACAATGGCACCGCAACTGCGTCGCGATCGGCCTTGCAGGCGGGTTCATGGAACCGCTGGAGTCCACCAGCATCCACCTGATCCAGCGTGCGGTGCTGCGCCTGATCAGAATGATGCCGCAGGGTTCCATTAGCGAGCGGGACGTCGCCGAGTTCAATGAACAGCAGTTTCAGGACATGGAACAGATCCGCGACTTCCTCATCCTGCATTACAAGGCGACCGACCGGCGCGACAGCGCGTTCTGGCGTCAATGTTCCAGCATGGAGGTGCCCGATAGTCTCGGCCAGAAAATCGAACTGTTCCGCGAAACCGGCCGTGTGTTCCGCAAGAACGAGGAACTGTTCGCCGAGAACAGCTGGGTGCAGGTGATGTTGGGTCAGGGTATCACGCCGCGAGCTCATCATCCCATTGCCGAAAAGCTGCGCGAGGACGAGCTGACGCGCCTGCTTGCCTCAATCCGCGACAACGTCGCGCACACGGTGAAGTCGCTTCCCAACCACGCCGCCTATGTCGCCCGCTACTGTGGCGCACCCGGGGAAGCGGCTACCCAATCGTGAAGGGCCAGTGACGGCGGCATGGAGACAATGAGACGAGCGAGTGGGGTAGCGGCGTGCGAACGAGCGATCTTTGCTGGAACTGTTCAGATCCTAACCGGCATTTGCCCTTCGGGCGCGGCCGCCTTGCTCTTGGCGAGCTCACACGGCTGCATACGCGCGGCACCGCAGAGCACTAAAACGGTCCGGAAGCGGCGCCCGCTGATTGGCTGATCATTCGCGGCAGCAATGGCCGTCGTTGGTGCTGCCGGACACTTCTGCCGAATTCCGCTTGGTGTCATGGAAGACCCACAAACGGTCACCCAGCGATCTAAAGCCGTTACTCGGAAGTAGACGCCCGTTCATCTTACTTGTTCAGCCGCTCCTAGTCAGCCCAGAGCTTCATCTGAGTGACAAGGCTCTGGGATTCTTGGCGTCCAATTTCACCGACGGCCAGAAACTCAATAAGGCTCTGGGTCGAAGTCACGCGTTCACAGCCGGTAGGCGCGAGCTGCCCCGCTTGGCTCAACGGCGCTGCTCATCCCATCCGACGACGTCGCGACCTCCGAAGATCATGCGCCGGATTGCGGGTGCCGCCAGTCCCGAACTGAACCCCGGAGTCGGCGCGCTCGCCTCATCGAGGCGCTTCATCTGATCATCGCTCAGCCGGATCTCCGTCGCAGCGACGTTGCTTTCGATCTGCGACGCCTTGCTAGCCCCGATCAGCGTCGACGCCACGCCTGGGCGCGCCAAGGTCCACGCGATCGCGACCTGCGCCGGCGACCGGTCCACTTCGGCGGCAACCGCCTTCAGCGCGTCCAGAACGTCCCAGTTGCTATTGACGAACTTGCTGTTTCCGAAAGGGTTCGCCCCGCTCAGCCGGCCGGTGTCCGCGGTGTTCTCACGGTCGTACTTCCCAGACAGGAAGCCGCCCGCCAAGGGGCTCCAGGGCATCACGCCCATGCTGGCCTCCCGCGCCGCGGGGAAGTGCTCGCCCTCCACGTCTCGCGCCACCAACGAATATTCGACCTGCATGGCGATCGGACCGGGTATGCGGCGCTCGTCCGCGATCGTCGCGCCCTTCATCGCTAGCCAAGCGGGCATGTCCGAAAATCCGTAGTAGAGGATCTTGCCGGCGCGCACGAGTTCGCCGAGCGTCTGCACGATCTCCTCGACCGGGGTGACGCCGTCCCAGATATGCATCCAGTAAAGGTCGATGTAATCCGTGCCGAGCCGCCGCAGCGATGCATCGATCGCCCGGTGGATGTTCTTCGCCCCCGCGCCGCCGGCATTAGGATTTCCGCCACCGCCCTGCGTCTCCGCTACTACCGGGCTCGACGATGCGTTGAACGCGAACTTCGTCGCCAGCACGATCTCGTCGCGAATGCCGGCACCCGCGATGAACCGGCCTAGCAGCGTCTCGCTCTCGCCGCCTGAATAGATGTCTGCAGTGTCGACGAAGTTGCCACCGGCGTCGCGATAGGCGTCGAATATCGCCCGGGACGTGGCCTCGTCGGCGCCGTATCCCCCCTGCCCGAAGGTCATCGTCCCCAGCGTGAGCGGGCTGACGACAAGGCCAGAGCGGCCAAGCGTGCGGTAATTGGTCAACGACATGGCGGCTGCTTTCCTAGCGTTCGATACGATGCTCGCGAACTGGTCATGACGAGCTGATGAAGCTGAACCGCATCGCCGCCCGATTCCGCCGGCCCGCGACACGGAGCGTTTTGC
>DASVUT010000132.1:0-6878 GCA_036386955.1 Sphingomonas sp.
CGTCTCGCCCGACTGGCTGATGAAAAGCGCCAGACCGCCCTGTTCCATGATGGGCGCGCGGTACCGGAACTCGGACGCGACATCGAGATCGACGGGGATACGCGCGAACTGTTCGAACCAGTATTTGGCGACCATCCCGGCGTAGAAGCTCGTTCCGCACGCGACGATCGTCACTCGCTTGATGCCAGTCAGGTCGGCTTCCGGGATCGGCAGCGTGACCCGCCCCTCCAACCTCTGCAAGTAGGAGCGCAACGTCTGCGCCACCACGATCGGCTGCTCGTAGATTTCCTTGAGCATGTAATGCCGGTGGTTGCCCTTGGACACGAGATCGCCCGTGACCCCAGACAGCGTGACCGCGCGCTCCACCGGAGCGTTCGCCTGATCATAAACCTGCGCGCCGTCACGCGTGCACACGACCCAGTCGCCTTCCTCCAGATACGTGATCCGCTGCGTCAGCGTGCCGAGCGCCAGCGCGTCCGACCCCAGATAGGTCTCGCCGTCGCCGTGTCCGACGACCAGCGGCGATCCCAGCCGCGCACCGATCAGCAGATCGGGGTGCTTGCGAAACAGGATCGCGAGCGCGAACGCGCCGTGCAGCTGCGGCAGCACCGCCTTGACCGCAGTTTCGGGCTCGTCGCCCGCCTCCAGTCGCTCGCTGACCAGATGCGCCACGACCTCGGTATCGGTCTCGCTGGTGAACACCCGCCCGCGCGCGATCAGCGCATCGCGCAAAGGCTTGAAGTTCTCGATGATGCCGTTGTGGACCACCGCGACCTCATCGGTCGCATGGGGATGCGCGTTGTTGGTCGTGGGCCCACCATGCGTCGCCCAGCGCGTGTGCGCGATTCCGGTCCGCCCCGGCAAGGGCGACCGCGCCAGCTCGTCGGCCAGGTTGACCAGCTTTCCCGACGCGCGCCGCCGCTCGATCCTGCCATCATGATCGGTCGCGATTCCGGCCGAGTCATAGCCCCGGTATTCCAGCCGCTTCAGCCCTTCGAGCAAGCGGCCGGCGACTTCCGTACCGCCCACGATGCCAACGATCCCGCACATCGAAATTCTCCGAAGGTAAAAAGGTTACCGGCTGTTCTTGCGCGCGCGCATCGCCTCGCGGAAGCGCGCGGCCCAGCCGGGTTTGGTGATCTGCGGCGGCCGCACCAGCACCAGCGCGTCGTCCGCGACGTCCTGCGTCACGACGGAGCCGGCCGCCACGATCGCACCGTCACCGATGCTCACAGGCGCGACCAGCGCCGAATTGGATCCGACGAACGCGCCAGCGCCGATCTTCGTACGGTACTTGAAGAAGCCGTCGTAATTGCAGGTGATCGTTCCCGCCCCGATATTGGCGTTCGCCCCCACATCGGCGTCGCCGATATAGCTCAGGTGGTTGACCTTGGCACCGACGCCGAGCACCGCCTTCTTGACCTCGACGAAGTTCCCGATCTTCGACGCCGGCCCCAGCACTGCGCCGGGCCGCAGCCGCGCATAGGGGCCGACCTCGGCACCTGCGCCGACATCCGCGCCCTCGAGATGACTGAACGCACGAATGGTCGCACCATCGGCGACGCGCACTCCGGGCCCGAACACCACATGCTGCTCGACGCGAACGTCACGCCCCAGCACCGTATCGTGCGAAAACCACACCGTCTCTGGCGCAACCAGCGACGCGCCCGCCGCCATCGCCTCCTGCCGCCGCCGATCCTGCCAGGCCGCCTCGACCGCCGCCAATTCCGCGCGGCTGTTGATCCCCGCGACTTCCGCGGCGCCTGTCTCGATCACCGCCGACGCCTGTCCTTCCGCAGCCGCCAGCATCACCACGTCGGGCAAGTAGTATTCGCCGGCCGCGTTGTCGTTGCCGACCTTTGCCAGCAGCCGGAACAGGTCCTTGCCCCGGGCCGCCATCAGCCCCGAATTGCACAGGGTCACCGCTCGCTCGGCCTCGCTTGCATCCTTGTACTCGACCATGCGCGCGATCCGCCCATCCAAGTCGGCGATCACCCGGCCATAGGCGGCGGGGTCAGCGGGGCGGAATCCCAGCACCACGACGGCGGGCGCATCGGGCTCGTGCAGCCGCGCGATCATCCGTCGCATCGTCGCCGCATCGACCAGCGGCACGTCGCCATACAACACCAGCGCATCGCCGGCGCAGCTCAGCGCCTCGGCCGCCTGCGCGACCGCATGCCCCGTCCCCAGCTGTTCGCGCTGCAGCACCACCTGCACGCCCAGCGGCGCGACCGCCGCCTCCACCTGCTCGGCGCGCGCGCCCGCGACCACCACCGTGCGCGCCGGGGCTAACTCGGCGACGCTCGCCAAAAGGTGGAGGAGCATGGGGCGGCCGGCAATCGGGTGGAGGACCTTGTGAAGGTCGGATTTCATCCGGGTTCCCTGCCCGGCGGCAAGGACGACCACGGCAAGCGAGGGTATCGTCATGGCCAAGCCTCTGCCACGAACGACTTGCCAAGGCCATAACGGGACGTCACCGCGCACGGCCTATGACATCATTCCCTTTCGCTGTGGTCGGCTTCGACCTCGACGGTACGCTGCTCGATACCAGCGAGGATCTGACCGCGGCGGTGAATTACGCGCTGAACTCGGTCGGTCGCCCCGCCCTGACGGTGGATCAGGTTCGCCCCATGATCGGCGGCGGCGCGCGGCACATGCTGGCGCAGGGCATGGCCGCGACGGGCGGATGCAGCGACGCCGAACTCGACCTGCTGCAATGCCGGCTGCTCGATCATTACGAAGCGAACATCGCGGTCGCGACGCGACCCTTTCCTGGGCTGGTGGACGCGCTCGACGCGTTGCAGGCGCGCGGCGTACGGCTGGGCGTCATGACCAACAAGATCGAACGCTTCGCCAGGCTGATCCTCGACCAATTGGGCTTCAGCGGACGGTTCGACGCGATCGTCGGCGGCGATACGGTGGGTGTAGCCAAGCCCGATCCCGCGCCCATCCACCACATGGTGGCAGGCTGCGGAGGGGGTCGCGCGGCGTTCGTCGGCGATTCGATCTACGACGTTCGCGCCGCGCGGGCGGCGGGCCTACCGGCGGTCGCGTGCAGCTTTGGATTCCTGCAACAGCCTGTCGAAGCACTCGGCGCGGACGCGATCATCGACCATTTCGACGAACTCGTCGCCACGCTGGAGCGAATGGCATGATCACCCCGGCACAGCGGGTCACTGCATTCCGGTTTCTCCTCGCGCTCGCGCTGACGTTTGCGGTGACGATGGCGATCCTGCCCGATCCGCCGCACCTGCCCACGACGGGTTGGGGTGACAAGATCAACCATATGCTTGCTTTCGCTCTGCTCGCCCTGCTCGCCGCCAACGCTTATCCGGCCGAGCCGCTGTGGCGGATCGGCGAACGGCTGTCGTTCTTGGGCGCGCTGATCGAGGTGATCCAGTCCATTCCCGGCTTGCACCGGGACTGCGACATTCTTGACTGGATCGCCGACACTTTCGCTGTCAGTGTGTTGCTGCTGCTCGTTGCCGCGGTGCGTGCGGGCCGACGGTCACGCACGGTTTGAACGCCATTTGATCCACAGATGCCGCGCCAGCATCGCCGGCGGCATCCGCAGGGCGTGCGATCGGACATAGAAACCCAGCCGGGTCGTCGGCCGCGTTGCCCTTCCCCACCCGTCACGCGCCAGCAGCCGTCGCGCGAACCAGGCATCGCTCGCGCGCGGCGGCCCCGCCACCGCGTCGTCCACAGGCGTTCCGTACAACAGCCGCGACAGCCGCAGCGCACGCGCAACCGCCGCCACCAGGTCATGCGCGCGCGCATGCTCGGCCAAGCCCGACGCATCCTCGCGGACTAGCCGGTCGATGTCCCACAGATTGCGCAAGCCTCCCGCCAGGTCGCCATCGGCGAACAGGTGCGCGGCGGCGTGGACGATCATGTCCGGCGGCGACAGCACCGACAGCCCGTTGCCCAGCGGCACGGCCGCCGCGATCAGCCGCTCGGGCTTGGGCTTTGGCCGGGCGGTCAGCGGCAGGATCGTGTGATGCACATCGACCATCCTGTCGCGCGCGACATGGATCAGCGGCGGCAGCTCGTGCATCCATCGCCGGTAATAGGCGTCATCATAGGGGTCGGGTTTGACCCATTCCCACCCTGCGTCGCTCAGCGCCGCTTCGACCGCGTCCAGCGCGGCGCGGGGGATCAGAATGTCACAATCGCCGATCTGCCGCCCGGTGGCGGCGGACAGCCCCGCGGCGGCATAGGCCGTACCCTTGAGCAGGATCACGGGCACATCCAGCGGTGCCAGCGCACGGCGCACCATCTCGGCCTCCCACAAGGCCGACCTGCGCGCCGCCTCCGCGCCCGCCCGCGCATCATCCAGAACCGACGCGACCGCGCCCGGAAGCCGGAGGCCGTCGACCCGCGCGGCCAGAGTCCCGATCAGCTGCTCGGCGCGCGCCATAGCGATCAGCGCGGTCCAGCCGTCCCCGTCCAATTCGGCCGTGAACTCCGGATCGGCCAGTGCCCGCGTCAGTACGCGCGCGTCGGTCACAGCCCGGCCCATAAGGCCTCGACCGCTTCTAAGCCGCTTTCGCCGTCGGGATAGTCGACCGCCACCGCCGGCACCGCGCGGACCAGACGAGTGAGGGCAGTGAACCCCGCCTCCCCCAGCGTCACATAGTTGGTCGATGCCTCGGTCAGGCGCACGAACGCCTCGGCCGGGGTCACCGCCCGAATTGCCGCCGCCGCCCCGAACCGCGGGAAGATGAGCAGCGCCGGCCGCGCGGGCATCTCCATCGCGGCCAGCGCACGCGCGTCCGGCACCAGGTGACGGATGTCGCCCTTCGGCGTGGCGGTCAACAGCGGCCCAAACCGCGCGGCCGGCACCGCCTTCGCCACGGCGCTAACGCTTTCGTTCTTCAGGCTGATCGGCCGGGGAAAGGCATGCGCCAGGCCGCTGGCCGGATCGATCAGCGCGAATTCGTCGCCCATGAAGCGCCAATTTCGCGCGCCCAGCAGCGCCGCCAGCGTCGATTTGCCTGCCCCCGATTCGCCGCTCATCAACAGCGCGCGCCCATCCCGCTCCACCGCCGATGCATGCAGCAATAAATGGCGCCGGTGGCCCAGCGCCATTTGCAGGTTCATCGCCATCTCGGCGGCGAGCAGCGCGTGTGCGAGCGGAAGCGGCACCGCCTCTGGCAACGTGTAATCCCCCTCGATCCGCACCTGCGGTCGCACCCAGCGCCGCCACGGCCGCGTCGCCTCCAGCCGCACGCTATAATCGGGGACATCGGCACCCGGATAATCGCGGTACAGATCGCGCAAGGCGGCGATAGGCGCGCCCCAGTCGCTGCCGATGCGGAACCCCACCGGGCCGACCCGCACCCGATATTCGTGCCTCATCGCGCCTCGACCAAGCCGATCGCGACCAGTTCCGCCAGCCGTTCCGCCAGCATTACCTCGCCCTCCACATCGAACTCCGCCGCGAGACGATCCATCAGAGCATCGAGTTCGACCGGCTCCTCTCCAAGCGCCGCAAGGATCTGGGGCGCGGGTTCGACCAGCAGATGCGTGGTGCCCGAAGGACGGTGAAAGGCGGCGACGAACGCGTCCAGCGGCTCGGTCAGCAACGCCCCCGCCGGTGGCCCGCGGTAGCGCATGGGGTTCAGCCGCGCGGCATCTGCAACGAAGCAAAGCAGGTGAAGCCGCCCTGCCCGCGCTGGAGCCGACGGATATATTTGATGTACGCCTGGTTCGATTCCCACGTCGTGCCGGGCAATTGCCCACCAGCCAGCGCGCGCTTGACCTCCTCACCCGTGAACGGGCGGGGAGCAGGTGCATAAGCGCCCTTCGTACCGGCGGCGACCACGGCTCCGTCGGCGGCGATGAAGCCGCCCGCACGGCTAGGGTCGGGTATCGGGATCTGGCACGCCAGCACCGACCCGGTGGTCTGCGCGAGCGCGGGGCGGATCGACACGACCATCGTCGCGCCGACCGCGCCCATGGCCAGGACCCGGCGTCGGCCGGGTGCGGACGGCTGGGCGGCGTCGGGGGCAGGTTCGTCGGTCATCGCATGGCTCTTTAGCAGAAGGCTGTTTCACAAAGCGTGAAGACCGGCAAGCCGGCCGTCCCGATGCGGAACACCACGGACGACGCGGTGACTCACCCGCCGCGTCACGCTAGAGCACGGCCCCGATGGAGGGCGCGCGCGCAACACGGTTGGCCATGGGCGTCGCGCTGGCCGTGCTGGTCGCCGCCGTCGCCTATCCGCTCGCCGGCACGACCGCCGCCGTCATCACGCTGCTGGGCGCGGTCACGGCCGCATTGGTATCGGGAACAGGTCGCGGGGATCGCAAGGGTGAGGTCGAGCCCGCCACCCGTGACGATCCGCCGCTCGACGAATTGCTCGACGCCCTCGTTTCCCCGGTGCTTCTGATCCGCGACGGCCGAGTGGCCCACGCCAATGCGCCTGCGCGTACGCTGCTGGGCGCGCATATCGTCGGCGAGGATGTCCGCGTCGCGCTCCGCCACCCGGCCGCGACCGAGCGACTCGCCGCGGCGCACCCCGCGCCCGCCGACCGGCCGGTGGAGCTCGTCGGGCTCGGGACACTCGATCAGCGTTGGCTCATGCGGATCGGCGAAGCGTCGGACGGAACCCGCATCGTTCACCTCGCCGATGAGACCGGCCATCATGCGACCGAGCGGATGCGCGTCGATTTCGTCGCCAATGCCAGCCACGAACTGCGCACGCCGCTCGCCTCGATCCTGGGCTTCGCCGAAACGCTCGCCGACGAGGCGGGAGAAGATCCCGCGCTGCGCACGCGTTTTCTGGGGATCATGGCGGCCGAGGCGCGGCGCATGCAGCGGCTGGTGGAGGACCTGTTGTCCCTGTCGCGAATCGAAAGCGATAAGCATCGTCT
>DASVUT010000133.1:0-4064 GCA_036386955.1 Sphingomonas sp.
TGATCGCGGCGGTGTCGCGGGTGACGCCGACATGGTTGCGGACGGCGCGCGCGAACTGTTCGGCATATTCGCGGCCGATCAGCCGGCCGAGATCGCCGCGCGCGGCGTTGACGACGCCCGGCGTGCGCGTCGCGTCACCGCGATCGATGCGGTCGAGCTTGACGAAGGCAAACGCGCTGCCGTCGGCGGAGGGCGCGAGCTTGGCGCGACCCTGCGCCATGCCGAACAGCAGGATCAGCGGAGCCTGGGCGGATTCGCGTGCGCGGGCGATCTCGGCGCGGGAGGCGGCGAGCGGGGCGGGGGCCGGGAGCGAGAGGCCGGTCTGCTGGAGCGCGGCGGCCAGCGGGATGCCGCGATTGACCTTGGCCACGACCTCGGCCGCGACGCGGCGGGCAGCCTGACGCGCGCGATCGGCGGTGAAATCGCGGAGGACCTGATCGCGCACCTGCGCCAGCGGGCGCGGGGCGGCGGGCAGGACCTGGCCGATCGCGACGACCGCGAAGCTGCCGTCGGTGCCCAAATTGACGAGCTGTGGACCTTCGCCTGCGGTCGCCTGGAACCCGGCGGTGACGATCGGCTGAAGGTTGGGCGGGATGCGGGCCGAAGGGTTGTTGGGGTCGACACCCTGCGAGGTCAGTGCGGGCGTGGTCGCGGGGCGGAGTTTGCGGTCGGCGATGACCTCGTCGAAGGTCGCGCTTTCGGCGACCGAATCGTCGATCGCATCGTGGATGGCGCCGATCGCCTCGGTGGTCTTTTGCGCGGTCAGCGCGGCGACGATCTCGCCGCGCACCTGATCGAGCGAGCGGGCGGGCACCCGCTCGATGGCGTCGACGCGCGCGACGACGAATCCGAGCGTCCCGCGCACCGGCCCGACGAGCGCGCCGCGCTCCGCCGCGAACACCGCGTCGGCGACAGCAGCGGAGGCGAGGCCGGCATAGGCGTTTTTCTCCACGCCGGTCTGCGTCGAGGCTTCCAGACCTGCCGCACGGGCGGCGGCGGCGATCGGGGTGCCGCCGCGGATCGCTTGCGCGAGCCGATCTGCACCGGCGCGGTCGATCACGACGACCTGGGTGATGGTGCGCTTTTCGGTCGCGGCGTAGCGGCGTGCGTCGGCCTTGTACGCAGCGGCCACCTCCGCCTCGGTCGGCGTCGCCTGCGCGCGGACCTGTTCGGGCGTGACCAGGGCGTAGCGGATGACGCGGCGTTCGGGCAGCGAGTAGCGCGCGATGCCGCGCTTGTAGAAGGTCTGGAGGTCGGCGTCGCTGGGGGCGGGGCCGTTCGCCGCAGCCGAGATGGGGACGATTCCCACCTGGCCCGTGCGGCGTTCCAGCAGCAGCGCGGCGTACGGCAGCGCGAGCTGTGACGGGATCTGCGTCGCGCCCGCCGCCGGCCCGGTCAGCTGTTGCGCGATGATGTCGCGCGCGACGTCGCGGCGCACCTGCGCGTCGGTCAGCTTGCGATCGATCAGGATGCGGCGATACAGCGCGGGATCGAACTTGCCGTTGGGCCCTTGGAGCCCAGGGATGCTCGCGATCTCGCCGTCGATCGCCTTCTTGCTGACGACCATGCCCATGTCGCGGCCGAACTCCTCTAGCGCGATTCCGGCGATCATCCGGTCGAGCGTGCCGTCGAACCCGCCTTGCGCCACGAAGGTCGCCATATCGAGCGTCGGCTGTTGCTGGCGAAAGCTTTCCATTTCGGCCTGGACGCGCGCGCGCAGTTCGGCCGGGGTGATCGCGGCATCGCCGACCTTCACCAGCGACCCACCCGATCCCGTGGCCGATGTGCCCGACTGAAGCCCGGTGACATCGCCCACCGCGAAGGCGACCGCGATCATGGCGAGGATGCCGAAGGTGATGAGGACGCCGAACCGGGATTTGGTGATCCGGCGAAAGAAACCGAGCATGAACGACCGATCGACAGGGGAAGGATAGGTCCGGGTGCTTACGCACACCGCGCCCGTGCTTCAAGCTTGTGCGCACCGGACGCGCCGCTATCGCGGCCGCAACGCACAAGGGAGATGATGATGCGGCGCAAGCTGGTGGCGGGCAATTGGAAGATGAACGGGTCGATTTCGGTTCTGGAGGAGCTGGTGACGATCGCGGCGCTGGCTGACGCCGCGCCTGGAATCGACGTGGCGGTCGCGGTGCCGTTCACGCTGATCGCGCCGGCCGCATCGCTGGTCCCCACGCTGTCGATCGGGGCCGAGGACGTGCACGAGGCGGTGTCGGGTGCGCATACGGGATGCGTGTCGGCGGGGATGGTCAAGGAAGCCGGGGCGCGTTTTTCGATCGTCGGGCATAGCGAGCGCCGCGCCGATCAGGGCGAGACGAGCCACGACGCATGGGCCAAGGCGGCGGCGGCGCATGGCGCGGGGCTGTCGGTGATCCTGTGCTGCGGCGAGACCGAGGCCGAACGCGACGCGGGCCGTGCCGAGCGGGTCGTTCAGGCGCAGATCGAGAAGTCGGTACCCGACAACGCGGATGGAAGCTGGTTCACGCTCGCCTATGAACCGCGCTGGGCGATCGGGACCGGGCGCACGCCGACGCTCGATGAGATCGCCGGCATCCATGCGATCGCGCGCGCCAAGCTGCGCCACATGATCGGGGACGCGGCGGATGGCGTGCGCATCCTGTACGGTGGATCGGTCACCGGCGACAATGCGGGTGCGATCCTGGCGTGCGGCGAGGTCGACGGCGCGCTGGTCGGCGGCGCGAGCCTGACCGCGGCCAAGTTCGGGCCCATCATCGCGGCGGCAGCGGCGGCCGTGTCATAGCCTCTCCTCCCGCGTGAACGGGGCAGGATCAGGATCAGGGTCAGGGTTGGGCATCATACCGGCTTTTCAGCATCTGCCACGATGCCCGCAGGCCCAGGGCGTCGCCGCCCCTGGGGCGGCCAGGCTTTGCGGCGGGGCGCCAGGCGAAGGTGTCGATATGGGCCCAGGGCACGCCCGCGGGCGCGAAGCGGCGGAGGAACAGGGCGGCGGTGATCGCGCCAGCGAAGCCGCCATCGGGGGCGTTGACCAGGTCGGCGATGTCGGATTTGAGCATGTCGTCATAGCCGTTCCAGAACGGCAGTCGCCACAGCGGATCGTCGACGGCATGGCCCGCGGCGACGAGATCGGCGGCGAGCGCGTCATCATCGCAGAACACCGGCGGTAGATCGGGGCCGAGCGCGACGCGCGCGGCGCCGGTCAGCGTCGCGAAGTCGAGGATCAGTTCGGGCTGATCCTCACCCGCGCGGGTGAGCGTGTCGCCGAGGATGAGCCGTCCTTCGGCGTCGGTGTTGGTGTTCTCGACCGTCAGCCCGCTGCGGGTGCGCAGCACGTCGCCGGGGCGGAAGGCCGCGCCGCCGACGCTGTTTTCGACGGCGGGGATCAGCAGGTGGAGCCGGACCGGAAGATTGGCGCGCATGACCAGCGATGCGAGCGCGAGCGCGTGCGCGGCCCCGCCCATGTCCTTCTTCATCAGCCGCATCCCCGATGACGGCTTGATGTCGAGCCCGCCGGTGTCGAAGGTCACGCCCTTCCCGATCAGCGCGACGCGCGGGTGCGCGGGATTACCCCAGCTCAACTCGATCAGGCGCGGGGCGCGGTCGCGCGTGGCGGCGAGGCCGACCGTGTGGATCATCGGGTATCCGTCCGCCAAGGCGTCGCCGCGCGTGACCGTCAGGGTAGCTCCGTGAGCTTTGGCCAGAAGCTCGACTGCGGCCTCCAGTTCGGCGGGGCCGCAGTCGCTGGCGGGGGTGTCGACGAGATCACGGACGAGGGCGGTCGCCTTCGCCACGGCGACGGTTTCCGCGATCCGCGCGGCGTCGGCGGTGAGGAGGATGCGCGCGGGCGCGTCTTCGCGGCGATAGCGGGTGAAGCGGTGCTGGGCGAGGAGCCAGCCGAGCGCGCCGGCCTCCGCGCCGTCGCCGAACACGCGATAGGTGCCTTCGGGCAGCGCCTCCGCCAGTCGCGCGAGGCACCACGGCCCGGCGTCGCCGAGCGCGGCGGCGACGTGCCAGGCATCGCCTTCGTCGGGGACGAGCAGGTGGGTGCCGGGCTTGCCGGTGAAGCGGTG
>DASVUT010000134.1:0-2538 GCA_036386955.1 Sphingomonas sp.
CGCGACGTTGGTGGGGCTGCGCGTGGGGGCGGCGATGGCGCGCTGGAGTGCGGCGTCGATGCGCGCTTGAGGAGCGGTCTGCGCGATCGCCGCGACGCCTCCGATGATCAGGACGGGGGCGGTCAGGGCGAGGAGAGCGCGCATCTGGGGTCCTTTCGGGTCGGTGATCGGGAGACGATACATGGTGATGCGTCACGGGCAAAGCCCGTCACTCGTAGGTCGCGGCTGCTGGCCGCGCCGGCCGGTCCAGGCTCATTCGCTCGCGATGAGCTGCGCTACCCGCGGCGCCGCCTAGACGTGAATAGGCTTGCCCTGGACGGCCATCGCCGCCTCCTTCAGCGCCTCTGCATGCGTCGGGTGCGCGTGGCAGGTATAGGCGATGTCCTCACTGGTGGCGCCGAACTCCATCGCGATCGCGGCTTCGGCGATCATCGTGCCCGCCAGGCTGCCGACGATCCAGACGCCCAGCACGCGGTCGGACTTGGCGTCGGCGATGACCTTCACGAAGCCGTCGGTGTCGCGGTTGGTCTTGGCGCGGCTGTTGGCGGCGAAGGGAAATTTGCCGATCTTGATCTCGCTCCCCGACTTCTCGGCACGCTCCTTGGCGACTTCCTCCGATAGGCCGACGCCGGCGATCTCAGGCATGGTATAGACGACCGAGGGGATCACGTCGTGGTTCACGATGCCGGTCTGGCCGGCGATGGTCTCGGCGACCGCCACGCCTTCGTCCTCGGCCTTGTGCGCGAGCATGAGCCCGGGCGCGACATCGCCGATCGCCCAGATGCCGGGCACGTTGGTGCGGAAGTCGTGGTCGATGGCGACCTGACCGCGGGCGGTCAGCGCAACGCCGGCGGCCTCCAGGTTCAGCCCGTCGATGTTGGGCTTGCGCCCGATCGCGACGAGTACGGCATCGGCCTGCAGCGTCTCCCCTGCCCCCCCGGCGGCGGGTTCCACCGCGACGCTCGCGCGGCCGCCCTGCACGGTGACGCCGGTGACCTTGGTCGACAGGCGGAGTTCGAAGCCCTGCTTCTTGAAGATCTTGTTCGATTCCTTGCGGACCTCGCCGTCGAAACCGGGCAGGATCTGGTCGAGATACTCGACCACGGTGACCTTCGCGCCGAGCCGCTTCCAGACCGAACCGAGTTCCAAGCCGATGACGCCGCCGCCGATGACGATGAGATGCTCGGGCACCTTGGGCAAAGCCAGCGCGCCGGTCGAATCAACGACGACCTGCTGGTCGATCTCGACGCCCGGCAGCGGGGTGACCGACGATCCGGTCGCGATGACGATGTCGCGCGCGGTGACGATCTGATCACCGATCCGGACGGTGTGACCGTCCTGGAACGCGGCGCGACCCTTCAGCCAGGTGACCTTGTTCTTCTTGAACAGGAATTCGATCCCGCCGGTCAATTCCTTGACCGCCTTGGCCTTTTCGGCGTGCATCTGATCGAGGTTGAGCGTCGCGCCCTGGATGTCGATGCCGAACTTGGCGAGGTGGCCGCCGGTGGCCTCCGCATAGAGTTCGGACGCGTGGAGTAGCGCCTTGGACGGAATGCAGCCGACGTTGAGGCAGGTCCCGCCGAGCGTCTCACGCGCCTCCGCACACGCCGTGCGCAGGCCGAGCTGTGCAGCGCGGATCGCGGCGACATAGCCGCCGGGGCCGGCGCCGATGACGAGGACGTCGTAGTCGAACTGCTGATCGTCAGCCATTGTCATTGTTTCCCGGAAAAGGTCGAAGACGGACGCTAGCCCGCTGTACGACCACCATGTGGCCGTCGATGGTCGTATTTGCGAGTACCAGTCGTATGCGATCTGCCATCGCCGGCTGATCAGCCGGGCTGCTGCGTACATAGATGATCGCTAACGGTGCCACCGCGCCTAAGCGATAGATCAAGTCCGAGAAATCACGATCTTCGGTGACGAGGACCCGATCCTCCAGAACAGCCAGGTCGAGCAATTGCGCGTCGCTCCAAAACGCGTGCGCATCCAAGGCACGCAACACATCGTGACCCCGCTCGACCAGCATTCGACCGATACTCGCCGCAATGTGCACGTCGAGCAGAAACTTCAACTGACCCGCGCCTGTCCGATCGCGGCATAATCTTCATCGCGCACAAGATCAGCGGCGAACGCCGCCGCCGCCGGGAGGAATTCGGGACGTAGGCCGGGAAACTCCTCAACCATACGCTCGAAGGGCCAACCCGCGGCCATCAGATCCAACACGAACGAAACCTTGAACCGACTGTCGCGGAAGATCGGTTTGCCACCCCCGATCTCCGGGTTGGAATAGATATATTCGCGCCAGTCCATCGCTCAACCTCCTCACAGATCGATCAGAATCCGCGTCGGGTCCTCGATAGCATTTTTGAGCGCGACGAGGAACGTCACGGCTTCGCGACCGTCGATGAGGCGGTGGTCGTAGCTGAGCGCCAGGTACATCATCGGGCGCACCACGACCTGGCCGTCGCGCACGACCGGGCGGTCCTCGATGCGGTGGAGGCCGAGTACCGCCGACTGGGGCGGGTTGATGATCGGGGT
>DASVUT010000135.1:0-4922 GCA_036386955.1 Sphingomonas sp.
GCGGCTGTGGGGCGGTCTGGCGGCATCGCTGCGGCGCGTCGGGATCGAGGCGCGCCGGGTCGCGCTGGACGAGCCCGCCGAGCTCCAGCTGGTCGATGCCGTCGCGCCCTATGACGATCCGCGTTGGTATCTGGCGAGCGCATGTCGGCCTTGCGGGGCGGAGGCGGACGAGCGGCTGGAGGCGGCGCGCATCGCCGATACCCTCGCCGAACGCGCCGCTCGTAGCGCGGAGGCCGACGCGGCTCTAACGGCCGATGTGGCGTTCATTCCGCTCGCACGGCCGCTGCGCTGGTCGCTGGTCGCGCCGGGGCTGACCGCCTGGGCACCCAATGCCCGCGCGTGGCACCCGTTGAACCACCTGCGCCTGCCCCCCACTTGATATCCATGATCCAGCCGACCCGCATGACCCCTGCCGCGCTCTCCGCCCTGCCGATCGGTCGCGATCCCGCGTCGGTTCGCACGCGTGTCGAGATGATGGAGCGGTTGCTGGAGCGCGCGTTCACCGTCCCGGGCATCAATCGGCCGGTGGGACTCGATACGATCGTCGGTTTCGTGCCCGTCGTCGGCGACGCGATCACGACGGCGCTGGGCGCATGGATCGTATGGGAAGCGCGCAATCTGGGCATGTCGAAGCTGACGCTGGCGCGGATGAGCGCCAATGTCGGCATGGACTTCGCGCTGGGACTGGTGCCGCTGGTGGGCGATGTCGCCGACTATTTCTTCCGCTCGAACACGCGTAACCTGCGGCTCATCAAGCGCCATCTGGACAAGCATCACCCCGCGACGGTGACGATCGCGGGTTAACGCCGCCCGCGCCACACCTTGATCGGGGTCGATGGTGCCACGCCGCCCTGATGCGCGGGGCAGCGGGCATAGCGGAACCGACGGTCGAGGCAGAGCCACAGCTCGTCCAGCCACCCGCCGCGCGATGTGGTGATCCGCATCATCTGCGGGCTCAGCCCCGGATTCGCGTCCGCGATCGCCTTGGCCAGCCGTCCCGCCGTTAGCATCCCGCGCGACAGCCGGTCCATGTCGGGGTAGCGCACGCGCCCATAGAGCCCCGTCGCGCGCCGGAAATAGCTCGCCGGGCTCTCACCCGCCATGCAGGTGCCGTGCTTGGCCCATTCATGCTGCAGAAGCTGCGCCGAAGGGGTCGCGCACAGCGCACCACGGATCACCGGCTGCGGGATCAGCCCGGTGGTTCGGCAATATTGCGGCCACTCCTTACCCTCGCCATCGGGCCATAGCCCGTGCAGCGTGAAGCCGAAGCTGTTGCCCTCGCCGCACTGAAACGCCGCCGAGCGGTCGCGCGCCTTGCCCCGGCAATATTGCGGGTTCCACGTCAGCGCGAGTGTATAGCCCCCGATCGGCACCACGCGCTTGGGCTGGCTCGCCGACGCCAGATCGGGGCGGACCCGCTGCGGCCCGGTCGGGACCGCACAGCGCAGCGCCTGCGCGTGAGCGATACCCGGCAGCGTGAACGCCGCGACGATCAGGCTCGCACGGATCACGATTGCACCTCCTTGGCGTGCGCGAGCCGCGCGAACCACTCGCGCGCGCGCGGCCGGAAAAGGAGCACGATCCCGACCAGCGTCGATGCCGCCTGCACCGTTGTCAGCACCCCGAACAGGCCCGTCGCCAACGCCCCGCGCTCCACCTGCATCGCGAAGCCGATAAGGTTCAGCGCGGTGAACGCCACCAGCATCCACAAGGCGACCCGGCTCGCCCGCCGCGTCGTCAGGATCAGCAGCAGCAGCGACAATCCCACGAACACCGCGTTGATGCCGAACGCCAGCGCCACGCCCCCGAACCGCACCGCCTCGCCCCAACCGAGCCACGCCAGCACCACCGTTAGCGCAATGGACGCCAGATAGATGGCCTCGGCCGATCTCACCGCCTGCGGTCGCATGTCCTATTCCCCCGTTTGCCCCATTGTAGCCGCGTCTGAAACGTCACGCGAGCCCGACATCCAGGCCGATATCCGCCGCCGGCGCGGATTGCGTCAGCCGCCCCACCGAGACATAGGTGACGCCCGTCGCCGCCAGCCCCCCGATCGTGTCCAGCGTCACCCCGCCCGATGCCTCGGTCGGCACGCGCCCGGCCACGATGCCCACCGCCTCACGCAGCAGCGCGACGCCCATATTGTCGAGCAACAGGTGCGTCGCGCCGGCCCGGATCGCGGGCTCGATCTGATCGAGCCGATCGACTTCGACGATGATATCAGCGATCCCCGCATCGCGCGCGCGCGCCACTGCCGAACCGACGCCGCCGGCGACCGCCACATGATTGTCCTTGATCATCGCTGCGTCCCACAGCCCCATGCGGTGGTTCCTGGCCCCGCCCATGCGCGTCGCATATTTCTCCAGCCGCCTCAGCCCCGGTAGCGTCTTGCGCGTGTCGAGCAGCGTCGCGCCGGTCCCCGCGATCGCATCGACATAGGCTGCGGTCATGGTGGCGACACCCGACAGATGCTGCACCGTGTTCAGCGCCGATCGTTCGGCGGTCAGCATCGCGCGCGCGCGGCCCTCGATCCGCAGCAGGTTCGCCCCCGCCGCCACACGCGCGCCATCCTCCACGAGCCGCTCGATCCGGACATCGGGGTCGAGCGCGCGGAAGAACGCCTCCGCGATACCCAGTCCCGCCACCGTGATCGCGTCGCGGCTGTCCATCACGCCCGCGAACCGCGCCTCGGCCGGGATCACCGCCACCGATGTGATGTCGCCAGTCCCCACATCCTCTGCCAGTGTCGCGGCGACGAACGCGTCCAGATCGAAACCGGGAAGGGAGAATGCGTCGGCCATGCTATGGCCTCTGCCACAGTCGGGCGTTCGACGAAAAGGGATCACGATGGCAAAGCTGGACGAACTGGAATCGCTGCAACTCGCGCTGGTCGAGACTCAGGTGGCGGCGCAGGATAACGGCCAGCGCGCGGTGGTCGTGCTGGAGGGCCGCGACGCCGCGGGTAAGGACGGCGCGATCAAGCGGATCACCGAGCATCTGTCGATCCGCTCGACCCGGATGGTGGCGCTGCCCAAACCATCGGATCGGGAGCGGACCGCCTGGTATTTCCAGCGCTATGTCGCGCATCTGCCATCGGCGGGCGAACTCGTGATCTTCAACCGCAGCTGGTATAACCGTGCCGGCGTCGAGGTCGTGGGCGGCTTCTCGACCAAGGCCGAACAGGCGCAGTTCCTGCGCGACGTGCCCGATTTCGAGCGGATGCTGGTTGAGAGCGGGATCAAGCTGGTCAAGCTGTGGCTCGACATCGACCACGACGAACAGGCGAGGCGGCTGGAGGCGCGGCGGAGCAACCCGCTCAAGCAGCTCAAGATATCGCGCCTGGATGCGATCGCGCAGGAACGATGGGCGGACTATTCGGCCGCCCGCGACGCGATGCTCGTGTCCACGCACACCGCCGTCGCGCCATGGATCTGCGTCCGCGGGAACGACAAAAAGGCTGCGCGCCTCGCGATCATGCGCCACCTGCTCAGCGTGCTCGCCCCCAAGAAGATCGCCAGGAAGGCCGGCGTTCCCGACCCCGACGTTCTGTTCGCCTTCGAATCGGCGGCAATCGAGGATGGGCGGCTCGCGAAGTAGATCGAGGGAATCAGTCCCCCGTGACCCTGGTGGGGCCCAGATCGCCCTGCCCCACCGTACCGCCGGCCATCGTCAGCATCGCGTCCAGGCTCTTTTTGGCCTTGATGCGCAGGCCCTCCTCGATCTCGATCCGCGGCTCCAGATCGCGCAGCGCCACGTAGAGCTTTTCGAGCGTATTCAGCGCCATGTACGGGCAGATGTTGCAGTTGCAGTTGCCGTCCGCGCCCGGCGCACCGATGAAGTGCTTGCCCGGCATCGCCTTTTCCATCTGGTGGATGATATGCGGCTCGGTCGCGACGATCAGCGTATCGCCGGGCATGGCCTGCGCATATTCCAGGATGCCGCGCGTGGAGCCGACATAATCGGCATGGTCCAGGATCACGGCCGGGCATTCGGGATGCGCGGCGATCGGCGCGTCGGGGTACCGGGCGCGAAGCTTCAGCAGCTCGGTTTCCGAAAAAGCCTCGTGCACGATGCACACGCCGGGCCACACGAGCATCTCCCGCCCGGTCTTGCGCGACAGATAACCGCCCAGATTGCGGTCGGGACCAAAGATGATCTTCTGATCCGGCGGCAGTTGCGCCAGGATCGTTTCGGCCGAGGACGAGGTGACGATCACATCGCTCAGCGCCTTCACCGCCGCCGAGCAGTTGATGTAGGTAAGCGCGATGTGATCGGGATGCGCCGCGCGGAACGCCGCGAACTGTTCGGGCGGGCAACTATCCTCCAGGCTGCATCCGGCATCCATGTCGGGCAGGATGACGGTCTTGTGCGGCGACAGGATCTTCGCGGTTTCGGCCATGAAGCGGACGCCGCAGAACGCGATCACGTCGGCCTCGGTCGCCTGCGCCTTGCGGCTGAGGTCGAGACTGTCGCCGACGAAATCCGCCAGATCCTGGATTTCAGGTTTCTGGTAATAATGCGCCAGGATCACCGCGTTGCGCTCCTTGCGCAAACGGTCGATCTCGGCACGCAGTTCGAGGCCGGAAAGGTTACGGGGCTGTTCCATCCGCGTCAGATGGACCGCGCGGCCAGCAGGATCAAGCGCGGCGCGCGCTACGGTCTAGCGATGACGGCTCAACACCTCGTCGGGGCGGCTGGTCCGATCCCATTGCTCGGTCGATTGCCGCCCCTGCCAGGGAAAGCGGACCACGACCTCCACGTCCCCGATGCCGGCGGCTTCGAGCGGCTGCGTGACATAGGCTCGCACCGCCTCGGTGGCGGCAGCGCGGGCGAGGTTGAGGTTCTTGTCCGAAGACGCCTTGGCATTGACGGTTTGCGCCATGAACGTCGCGCCCTTGCGGTTCAGCGCGATTCCGGCCTTT
>DASVUT010000136.1:0-1507 GCA_036386955.1 Sphingomonas sp.
CCGCCGCGACCAGCCGTAGATCGAACAGATCGCGCGCGCCCGGCCCGCCCGCCGTCTCCCCCGACAGCACCGCATAGGCGGCAAAGAACGCCGCGAACATGATGAAGTCCGACAGCAGGAATATCCAGAAGCCGTAGCCGACGATGATCCGCTTGGGCGCGGGGCCGCGCTCGCTGATCGGGGTTTCGCCGTGCCCCAGCTGTTCGGGGTCGCCGCCACGATGGCCGGTCACCGCATGCGCCATCATGCGTGCGCCTCGTCAGGGGTGATGTCGAGCAACCGCGCCTTACCCTCGCGCCTGTCGGCGTCGCGGCGCTCGACCTCCTCCGCGTCGATCTCGTACTCATGCTCGTCGCGCCAGGCGAACACGACGAAGGTGGCCCATGCCCCCAGGAAGCCGAGCGCGACCAGCCACCAGATATGCCACACCAGCGCGAAGCCCATGACCGCCGCGAAGAACGCCGACACGACACCGGTCGGCGAGTTTCGCGGCAACTCGATCGGCTCATAGTCGGGCCGCTCGGACAGCTGGCGCGATTCGCGCGCGCGGTTCTTCATGCCCCAATAGGCCTCTTCGTCGCGGACATCGGGCAGGACGGCGAAGTTGAAGACCGGCGGCGGCGAAGTCGTCGACCATTCCAGCGTTCGCCCGTCCCAGGAATCGCCACTTTCGTCGAGTAGCGACTGCCGATCGCGGATCGAGACATAGAGCTGGATGATCTGACACGCGATTCCGCACGCGATCAGAACCACGCCGAAGCCTGCGACGATCAGCCAAGGCTGCCATTCGGGCACGTCATAATGCGACAAGCGCCGCGTCATGCCCTGCAGCCCGAGGATGTAGAGCGGCATGAAAGCGACGTAGAAGCCAGTGATCCAGAACCAGAAGCTGCGGCGCCCCCACGCATCGTTCAGCCGGAACCCGAACGCTTTGGGAAACCAGTATTCATACCCCGCGAAGGCGCCGAACAGCACCGCGGGGATCACGATGTTATGGAAATGCGCGACCAGGAACACCGAATTATGGAGCACGAAATCGGCGGGCGGCACCGCGAGCAGCACGCCCGTCATGCCGCCGATCACGAACGAACACATGAAGCCGATCGAATACAGCATCGGCGTGGTGAACCGGATGCGCCCGCCATACATGGTAAACAGCCAGTTGAAGACCTTCACCCCGGTAGGCACCGCGATGATGATCGTCGTCACGCCGAAGAAGCCGTTGACGTCGGCTCCAGCCCCCATGGTGAAGAAATGGTGGAGCCAGACGGTGAAGCTCAGCAGGCAGATCGCCATCGTCGCCGCGATCATCGACCGGTAACCGAACAGCGGCTTGCCCGAGAAGGTCGACACCACTTCCGAATAGATCCCGAACGCAGGCAGCACGAGGATATAGACCTCCGGATGTCCCCAGGCCCAAATGAGGTTGACGAACATCATCGGGTTGCCGCCGCCGTCGTTCGTGAAGAAGTGGAAGCCGAGGTACCGGTCGAGCGTCAGCATCGCG
>DASVUT010000137.1:0-8162 GCA_036386955.1 Sphingomonas sp.
GATGTGGGGCCCAAGGGCGGCGTCCACGCGGTGACTTTGGGGCTGCAGGAACGGTTCGGCGACGCGCGCGTCTTCGACACCAGCCTGTCGGAGGAGGGGATCGTGGGACGCGCGGTCGGCATGGCGATCGCCGGGCTGATGCCCGTGCCTGAAATCCAGTTCCGCAAATATGCCGAGCCCGCGACCGAACAGATCAACGATTGCGGGTCGATGCGCTGGCGCACCAACAACCGCTTCGCCGCACCCATGGTGCTGCGCGTGCCCGGCGGTTTTTTCAAATGCGGCGATCCGTGGCACAGCCAGACCAACGAGGTCGCGTTCGTCCATTCGCCCGGCTGGATGGTCGCGGTGCCGTCGAACGCGGAGGACGCGGTGGGACTGTTGCGCACGGGGCTTCGCGGCAACGATCCGGTGATCTTCTT
The DNA here is from genome assembly GCA_036386955.1 of Sphingomonas sp. Lineage (GTDB taxonomy): Bacteria > Pseudomonadota > Alphaproteobacteria > Sphingomonadales > Sphingomonadaceae > Sphingomonas. The sequence continues at coordinate 423 of DASVUT010000137.1, forward strand.
CGAACACCGCGCGATGCTCGACCATGCCTGGGCCAGGCGACCGTATCCCGGGGACGACTTCGCACTGCCCTTCGGCGTTGCCCGGACGACGCGGGAAGGGAATGACATCACCATCGTTACCTGGGGCGCGATGGTGCACCGGTGCGAAGAGGCGGCGGAGGGGCGGTCGGCGGACGTGATCGACCTGCGCACGTTGATGCCGTGGGACAGCGCGGCGGTGCTCGCCTCGGTCCGGCGCACCCGCCGGTGCCTGATCGTGCACGAGGATCTCAAGACCGCCGGCTTCGGCGCGGAGATCGCGGCGGTGGTCGCCGACGAGGCGTTCATGGACCTGGATGCGCCCGTCGCGCGGCTGACCATGCCCGACATCCCCAGCCCGCATAACCCGGTGCTGCTCGACTGGGCGGTGCCATCGGTGGAGCGCATCCGCGCCAAGATCGACGAGCTGGTGGGTTTCTAGATGACCGATATTCTCGTCCCCGCGCAGGAAGGCACCAAGGCGATCGTGCGCGCGTGGCTGCGCCGGATCGGCGACACGGTGACCGTGAACGACCCGCTGGTCGAACTCGAAACCGACAAGGTGACGCAGGAGGTCGCCTCTCCCGCAGCGGGGGTGCTGACCGAAATCCTGCTCGATACCGATGCCGAGGCTGTCCCCGGCGCGGTGCTGGGCCGGCTGAGCGCGAGCGTCGCCGCGGCTCCCCCAGTCGAGCGGATCGCCCCGCCGCCACCGCCCGCACGCCCGACGACCACTATCGCACTATCCCCCTCCGTGCGCCGCGCGGTGCAGCAACACGCCCTCGACCCCGCCTCCATCCCCGGCACGGGCAGGGGCGGGCGGCTGACCCGCGCCGATGTCGACCGCGTCATCGCCGAACGCGCCGCAGCCCCGGCGGACACCAACCGCGTGCCCCACGACCGCATGCGCCTCGCCATCGCGCGCAACATGCTGCAATCGGTCACCACCGCGCCGCATGTGACCGCGGTGTTCGAATGCGATTTCAGCGCCATCATCGCGCACCGCAATGCCCACAAGGCCGCGTTCGCGGGGCAAGGGGCCAAGCTGACCTTCACCGCCTATCTGGTCGCGGCATCGGTGCGCGCGATGGCCGCCGCGCCCGCCGTCAACAGCCGCTGGCATGATGACGGGCTGGAGATGTTCGCTTCCGTCGGCGTCGGCGTCGGCACCGCGCTGGGCGATGCCGGCCTGGTGGTTCCCGTCGTGGCGGACGCGCAGAGCCTGTCCCTGCTCGGCATCGCCGCCCGCCTGACCGATCTCACCGCGCGCGCCCGAACCGGCGCGCTGACCCCCGCCGACATGCGCGGCGGCACCTTCACCATTTCGAACCACGGCGTGTCGGGATCGCTGCTCGCCACGCCGATCATCATCAACCAGCCGCAATCGGCGATCCTGGGCGTCGGCAAGCTCGAAAAGCGCGTCGTCGTGCGCGAGGTCGCCGGCGTCGACACGATCCAGATCCGGCCGATGTGCTATGTCTCGCTGACCATCGACCACCGCGTCATCGACGGGCATCAGACCAACGCCTGGCTGACAAGCTTCGTCGAGGCGATCGAGACCTGGCCCGTCGATGGCTAGGACCCAGGCCGCCGATTACGAACAGCGCCGCACCGCCATCGTCGATCACGCCGCGCGGCTGTTCGCCAGCACCGGCTTTTCAGGCGCATCCGTGTCCGATCTCGCCGCCGCGTGCGAGACGTCCAAATCGCTGATCTACCATTATTATCCGTCCAAGGAGGACATCCTCTACGCGGTGATGGCGTCGCACGTCGATCAGCTCGCCGCCGACGTCGCCGAGGTTACCGCGCGCCAGGCCCCCGCGCCCGATCTGCTCCGCGATCTCGTCCGCGCCTTCATGCGCCATTATGTCGGCGCGGCGGAGCGGCAGAAGGTGCTGCTGAACGAGCGCGATCGCCTGCCGGCCGACAAGCGCCGCGCGATCGTCGCCAAGCAGCGGCGGATCATCGATGCGGTCTCCACGCTGATCCGCGCCGCCGATCCGCGCCTCGCCGATGATCCCGCGCGCGTCCGCGTCCAGACGATGCTGCTGTTCGGAATGATCAACTGGACGCACACCTGGTTCGACCCGACAGGGCCGATCGGCGCGGAGGAGCTCGCCGACATGGCGGTCGACCTGGTGCTGCCAGTTCTCCCCTCGTCACCCCGGGCCTGACCCGGGGTCCCGCTTCTTGTCGGCCAAGAAAAGCGGGACCCGGCTCAAGGCCGGGGTGACGGAAAGAGAAGCGGAGCCACCGCCCCCTCACCCATCATAATCGACCACCACGTCGCCCGTCAGCGGCACCGACTGGCACGTCAGGATATAGCCGGCGGCCACCTCCTCCGCGCTCAGCCCGTAATTGGCCGCCATCTGCACCCGCCCGCTCAGCAAGCGCGCGCGGCACGTCGCGCATACCCCCGCCTTGCACGCATAAGGTGCCGGCAATCCGGCCGCCCGCGCGCTGTCGAGGATGTTGCCGTTCTCGGCGTGAAAGGCGATGCGCCGCCGCCGCCCCTCCAGCGTCACCTGCACCGACAGCCCTTCGGCCTGCGCGGCGGCGGCGCGGTGCTGCTCCGATTCCGCCACCACGGGCCCCACGCCGAAGCGTTCGACCAGCACCCGTTCGGGATGCACCCCGGCCTCCAGCATCGCGCGCTCGGCCGCGTCCATCATACCCTGCGGTCCGCAGATGAAGGCGACATCCACCGCCTTGGGATCGACCAGCGACGCCAGCACCTCCGCGATCCGCGGCGCATCGAGCCGTCCATTGAACAGCTCGACGTCATCGGCCTCCGCGGTCAGGAAATGATACACCTGCAACCGCCCCATATAACGGTCCTTCAGGTCCGCCAGCTCGTCCAGGAACATGATCGAGTTCGACGCCCGGTTGCCATAGAGCAGCGTGAAGCGGCTACCCGGCTCGGTTTCCAGCCCGGTGGCGATCAGCGACAGGATCGGCGTGATCCCCGATCCGCCCGCGAACGCCAGATAGGTATGCGCAGCCTCCGGGGTGAAGTTCCAGGTGAAATGCCCGCGCGGCGTCATCGACTCGATCATCGCCCCCGGCTTCAGCGCGGCTCGCGCCCAGGACGAGAAAACACCGCCCGCCACGCCCTTGATCGCCACCCGCAGCCGCCCCGATCCCGGCGGCACGCACAGTGAATAATTACGCCGCACATCCTCGCCATCGATCAGCGCGCGTAGCGTCAAATGCTGACCGGCTGCGAAGGCGAACGCCGCGCGGTCGGCGGGTTCGGGCTCGAGCGTCACGGTCACCGCGTCGGCGGTTTCCTGCGCCAGAGCGACGACGCGAAGGGGGTGGAAGGTCGTGGACATAGGGGACGCTAAGCTCCGTACGGGTTCCTCCCCCGTTCACGGGGGAGGTGGCGCGCGAAGCGCGTCGGAGGGGGCCTGAACCAACGCCCGAACGGGCCCCCTCCGTCAGCCCTACGGGCTGCCACCTCCCCCGTAAACGGGGGAGGAGAGGGCCGGGAGATCAATGCCCGCGCCACTCTGCTCCTCCCCCATTCATGGGGGAGGTGGCTGCCGCAGGCAGTCGGAGGGGGCCCGTGGAGGCGTCTGACAGGCCCCCGCCGACGCGCTCCGCGCGCCACCTCCCCCGTAAACGGGGGAGGAGAGGGTCGCGAGATCAATGCGCATGCCACTCCTGCACCTCCCCCATTCATGGGGGAGGTGGCAGCCCGCAGGGCTGACGGAGGGGGCCCGTACCGACGCCCGACCAAGCCCCCTCCGCCGGCCCTGCGGGCCGCCACCTCCCCCGTGAAACGGAGGAAGATCCACGAAAACTAATGACACTTAAACCGGTCGAACGGCTCCAGACATGCGCGGCACCGCCACTGCGCCTTGCACGGCGTCGATCCGAAGCGGCTGATCTCCTGCGTGTCGGTCGATGCGCAGCGCGGGCACGCGACCACATCCGCTTGCCCACGGATCGATGTCACGGCGCTCCCGCGTGGCGGCGGCGCGATGCCGTATTCGCGCAACTGTTCTCGCCCGCGCTCGCTGATCCAGTCGGTGGTCCAGGGTGGCGACAGGATCGTGCGGATCGGCAGCGCGCTGAACCCGGCCTCATCCAGCGCGATCCGCACCGATTGTTCGATCGCGAAGGTTGCCGGGCATCCGGTATAGGTCGGGGTGATCAGCACGGCGGGGGGGTCATGCTGCACGCCGCGCACGATCCCCAGATCGACGACCGACACAGCCGGGATTTCGGGGTCGGGCACGGTCTGCAACGCCGCCATGATCCGGTCGATCGCCGCCTGGTCGATCGCGGCCGTCCCGGTGGTCAGCGCATCGCTCACTCCATCGCTCACCAAGTCGCGTCGGGATAGGCCCGCTGCACATATTGCATGGTGGCGAGCAGGGGCCCCAGATGCTCGCTGTGATGCCCCTTGCGCCCGCCGACCACGGCACGCGGATAGCCCGGCGGCGGCAGCGTGGCGTCTGACAGGACCTTGGCGACCACCGCGTCGAACGGCCCGCGCAGTGCCACGCCGTCGGCGGCGATGCCCGCGTCGATCAGCCGTTGCTCGACGGCGTCGACCTCGAACAGCTCGCCGACAAAGCGCCAATGCCAATCGAACCCGTCGATCATCCGCCCGCGGCTTTCGTCGGTCCCATCGCCCAGCCGCACGATCCAGTCGGCGCTCAGCTCGGCGTGATAGCGGACTTCCTTCACCGCCTTGGCCGCAATCTCGGCGATGCGCGGCTCGGTCGAGGCGGTCAGCGCCTCGAACAGCCCCAGTTGATAGGTCGAGAACAGGAACTGCCGCGCCATCGTTCGCGCGAAATCGCCATTGGGCTGTTCCACCATCAGGCAATTGCGGAATTGCAGCACGTCTCGGTGAAAGGCGAGCCGATCGGCATCGCGCCCGCGGTCTTCCATTTCGCCCGCGACGCCCAGGAACAGCGTCGCCTGCCCGATCAGGTCGAGCGCCACATTGGCCAGGCTCAGCTCGACCTCCAGCGCCGGCGCATGGCCGCACCATTCGATCAGCCGCTGCCCCAGGATCAGGCTGTCGTCACCCAGCCGCAGTAGATATTCGATCAGGTCGTCGCGCCCAGTCTCACTCTCAGGCAGGGCGGCGGGTGCGTCGAACGTCCCGCCATGCGTGGCGTCCTCGGCATGCGCCGCGACATCGGGCTCGATCGGGGGCAAGGATGGCATCAGATGTGCTTCACTATGTCGGGAATGTCGTAAAAGGTCGGGTGGCGGTAAACCTTGGTCTCGGCGGGGGCGAACATCTCGCCCGCCTGCGCCGGATCGGATGCGACGATATCGGTCGATCGCACCGCCCAGATGCTCACCCCCTCCATCCGCCGCGTATAGACGTCACGCGCGTGGCGCATCGCCAGGTCCGCATCGGGGGCGTGCACCGAGCCCACATGCTTGTGCGACAGGCCCCCGCGTGACCGGATGAACACTTCCCACAAGGGCCAGTCCTTGCTCACGGCTATGCCGCGATCCGCGCGGCGCGCTTGGCCTCGTGCGCGGCGGCGGCTTCGCGCACCCACGCACCCTCGTTCCACGCGTCGCGCCGCGCCTTCATCCGCTCCTTGGCGACCGGTCCTTCGCCACGAACGACGGCGTAGAATTCGTCCCAGTCGATCGCGCCATAATCATAGCCGTTCTTGGCTTCGTTCCACACGATGTCGGGATCGGGCACGGTCAACCCCAGATATTCGATCTGCGGCACGGTGATGTCGACGAACTTCTGGCGCAGCGCATCATTGGTGTCGCGCTTGATCCGCCAGCGCATCGATTGGGCGGTGTTGGGCGAATTGTCGTCGGGCGGGCCGAACATCATCAGCGACGGCCACCACCAGCGGTTCAGGGCATCCTGCGCCATGCGCTTCTGGTCGGCGGTGCCGGCGGCAAGATGCATCATGATCTCATAGCCCTGGCGCTGGTGGAAGCTCTCCTCCTTGCACACCCGCACCATGGCCCGCGCGTACGGCCCGTAGGAGGTGCGCTGGAGCGGCACCTGGTTCATGATCGCGGCGCCGTCGACCAGCCAGCCGATCGCGCCGATGTCCGCCCAGGTGAGCGTCGGATAGTTGAAGATGGTCGAGTACTTCGCCTTGCCCGAATGCAGCGCCTCGATCATCTCCTCGCGGCTGGTGCCGAGCGTCTCGGCGGCGCTGTAGAGATAGAGGCCGTGGCCCGCCTCGTCCTGCACCTTGGCGAGCAGGATCGCCTTGCGGCGCAGCGAGGGCGCGCGGCTGATCCAATTGCCCTCGGGCAGCATGCCGACGATTTCCGAATGCGCGTGCTGCGAAATCTGGCGCACCAGCGTGCGGCGATACGCCTCGGGCATCCAGTCCTTGGGCTCGATGAACTCGTCGGCGGCTACGCGCGCTTCGAACGCGGCGACCAAGGCCGGATCCTCGCTCTGTTCGGCACGCCGGATCGGCACCGGGCCGTCCGCCTTGAGTTCGGTCGTGTACATGGGTGTCGCTCCGCCTGGACCTTAGCCTTCCCGTCTAGCATTAATCGACCGAACGGTCAACGAATCTCACGCCCGCTCCAGCACCAGCGCGATCCCCTGGCCGACACCGATGCACATGGTGCACAGGGCATAGCGCGCATCCCGGTGAATCAGTTCCTCCGTCGCGGTCAGCGCCAGCCGCGCGCCCGACATGCCCAGCGGATGCCCCAGCGCGATCGCGCCGCCATTCGGGTTCACGTGCTCGGCGTCGTCGGGCAGCCCCAGCCGCCGCATCACGGCCAGCCCCTGCGACGCGAACGCCTCGTTCAGCTCGACCACATCGATGTCGCCGATGCTCAGCCCCAGCCGCGCGAGCAGCTTCTCGGACGCGGGCGCGGGCCCCATGCCCATGATGCGCGGTGCCACGCCGGCCACCGCGCCGCCGACGATGCGCGCGCGCGGGGTCAGCCCGTATTGGGCGATGGCGGCTTCGCTGGCGATGATCAGCGCGGCGGCGCCGTCATTCACGCCCGATGCGTTGCCGGCGGTGACGCTGCCGTCCGGGCGCACGATGCCTTTCAGCTTGGCGAGCGCCTCGGTGCTGGTGGCGCGCGGATGTTCGTCGCGGTCGACGACCAGGTGGTCGCCCTTTTTCTGCGGCACATGCACCGCGACGATCTCGGCGGCGAACCGGCCGGAGCTTTGCGCGGCGGCGGCGCGGTTCTGGCTTTCGGCGGCGAACCGGTCCTGATCCTCGCGCGAAACGCCGAACTCGTCGGCGACGTTCTGTGCCGTCTCCGGCATCGAATCGACGCCGAACTGGTGCCGCATCGCCTTGTTGACGAAGCGCCAGCCGATCGTGGTGTCGTGGATCTCGGCGGTGCGTGCGAAGGCGGTCTCCGCCTTGGCCATCACGAACGGCGCGCGCGTCATGCTCTCGACCCCGCCCGCGATCATGAGCTCGGCCTCGCCCGCGCGGATCGCGCGCGCCGCCATCGTGACGGCGTCCAGCCCCGAACCGCACAGTCGGTTGATCGTCGTGCCGGGTGCGCTCTCGCCGATCCCCGCCAGCAGCGCGGCCATGCGCGCAACGTTGCGATTGTCCTCGCCCGCCTGGTTGGCGCAGCCCATATAGATGTCGTCGAGCGCGGCCCAGTCGACCTTCTGGTTGCGTGCCTTCAGCGCGGCCAGCGGCACCGCCGCCAGATCATCCGCGCGCACGCCCGCCAGACCGCCGCCGAAGCGGCCGATGGGGGTGCGGACGGCATCGCAGA
>DASVUT010000138.1:0-4357 GCA_036386955.1 Sphingomonas sp.
TGGCGGGCTATTCAAAGGGCATGCGCCAGAAGCTCGGCCTCGCGATCGCGGTCGCCAAGGACGCGCGCGCGATCCTGCTCGACGAGCCGCTGTCCGGACTCGACCCCAAAGCGGCCAACGAGCTGGTCACGGTCATGCGCCGGCTGGCGGGCGAGGGCGTCGCGATGCTCGTGTCCACCCACGACATCTTCCGCGCCAAGGAGGTGGCGAGCCGCATCGGCATCATGGCGCACGGACGGCTGCTGGACGAGCTCGACCCGGCGGCGCTGTCGGCGGCGGATCTGGAAAGGTTGTACCTGCGCCATATGACGGAGTGCGCGGCGTGACCGCGCTGGCGCTGATCGCGGGCAAGGACCGCGTCGAGCTGCGCCGCGACCGGCGGTTGCTGGTGGCGGTGCTGCTGGTGATCGCGCTGGCGCTGGCGGCGGTGGGCGCGACATGGATGCGTGTGGCCGATCATGCGCGCGACCGCGCCGCGGCGACCGCTATGGAGCGGGCGAGCTGGCTGGGGCAGGGCGCGCGCGACCCGCATTCTGCGGCGCATTTCGCGCAGTGGGCGTTTCGGCCGATCGATGCGCCGGCGCTGCTCGATCCCGCGGCGACGCCGTACGCGGGCACGGCGACCTGGCTGGAGGCGCACGCGCGCAACCCGGCCGCCTTTCGGCCGGCCGAGGACCGCGCGGCAACGCTCGACCTGGGGGAGATGAGCGCGGGTTGGGTGCTGCAGACGCTGGGACCGCTGCTCGCCTTCCTGCTCGGCGCGGGGCTGGTGGCGCGGGAGCGGGAGCGCGGCACGCTCCGGCTGATGCTGGCGAGCGGCGCGCCGGCGGCGTTGCTGGTGCGCGCCAAGGCGGCGGGGCTGCTCGGCACGGTGGCGCTGATCGCGCTGCCCGTGCTGGCGGCGGCGGGCGCGGCGGTGCTGCTCGCCCCCGTGCCCGTGGCCGGCGACGCGGTCGTCCGCACGCTGCTCTGGTGCGCGGTGCACTTCGCCTGGCTCGCGGTCGCGGTCCTGGTCGCGGTGGCGGTGTCGGCGCGGGCGCGTACGACGGGCGCGGCGCTGGTGCTGCTGATCGGCATCTGGGTCGTGGCGGTACCGCTGGTTCCGCGCGCGATCGCGAGCGTCGTGGAGTCGGTCCACCCGACGCCGTCCGGCGCGCGTTTCTGGGCGGAGGCGCAGGCGGAGATGCATGAGGGCCAGGAGGCGCGCACGGCGGCGCTGGAGGCGGGGCTGCTCGCGCGTTACGGCGTCGCGCGCGTCGAGGATCTGCCCGTCAGCTTTCGCGGCGCGAGCCTGGACGCGGGCGAGCGGTTCGGCAACGCCGTGTTCGCGCGCCGTTACGTCACGCTGGACGCGATCCATGGCGAGCAGCGCGGGGCGATGCGCGCAGGGGCGCTGCTGTCGCCGCTCCTGGCGGTGCAGAACTTGTCCGCGGCGCTGGCGGGGACCGATAACCGGCACCTCCGCCACTTTGACGAGCAGGCGGAGGCGGAGCGGCAGCGCGTCGTCAACGCGCTCAACCGCGACGTGACCCTCAACGGCGTCGGCGACGCCGCCTACAAGGCGGACGAACGCTTATGGGGATCGTTCGCGCCGTTCCGGCCGACGCCGCTGACCGTCGGAGAGGCGTTGCGCGCCGCATGGCCCGACCTGCTGATCTTGGCCGGCTGGCTGTTCGCGGTGGCGCTGCTGGTCCGCCGCGCGGGGCGGGCGCTGGCGCGCGAGACGGTGCGATGACGCGGCTACTGCGCCTTGATGCGGTTCAATTGCTGCGGGAGCGACTGGCGGTGGGAGTGCTGGTGGCGGGGCTGCTCGCCAGCCTCGTCGCGGCGCTGACCGGCATGGCCTGGGATCGGCGGCTCGCGCGTGAGGTCGCCACGGTGCATGCCGAGGCCGAGCGGTACCGGGCGGCGGAGCGCGAGAACTGGGCCGGCACCGCCGATCCCGCCGCCGCGGCGGTGCTGCCCGGGCGGCTGGTGACGACGTTGGTGCTCGGCCGGCCGCCGCTCGCCGACTTCGTCGCGGGGCGCTCCGCGATCGAGCCGAGCGCGGCGGCCGTGCGGATGGGGACGCGGCCCGACGCGATGTTCGCGCGCTATCAAGTGGAGAATCCGGAGCGGCTGCAGCGCGGCGCGCTGGATCTCGGATTCGTCGCGGTGGTGGTCGCGCCCTTGCTGCTAATCGGGCTGGGTTACGGCGTGTTCGTCGCCGACCGGGAGAGCGGCACCGCGCGGCTGTGGCTGGCGCAGGCGGGGACGCCGCTCGGGCTGGTCGCGGTGCGCAGCGCCAATCGGCTCGCGCTGGTCATAACGCCGCTGCTGGTGGGAGCGTTGCTGCTGTGGCTGGCGGGGCCGGCGGGGCGGGGTGGTGCGATCCTGGCGTGGCTCGCGGCGGGGATCGTGGGGCTGCTCTTCTGGTGGGCGGCGATCCTGCTGGTCAACACGCTGGCCGTGGCCGCGGAAACGGCGGCGCTGATCCTGGTCGGGTCGTGGGCGGCGCTCGTCTTCGTCGCGCCGGTTGCGGTCGGCGCGGCGGCCGCGCTCGCCAACCCGCCGCCCTCGCGGTTCGAGGCGATCGCGGTCGCGCGCGCCGCCGAGATCCGCGCCAACCGTTCCTATGACGATGACCATCCCGAGCTGTCCTCGGCGACGCTGGAGGGGCGGCGCGCGTCCGTGCTGAAGGGCGTGGAGGTCCGGCGCTCGGTCGCGCGGGCGCTCGCGCCGCTAGAGGCCGAGCGGGCGCGGCAGGTCGCCGCGCAGCGCCGGTTCGCCGATCGCCTGGCCTTGCTGTCGCCGCCGATGCTGGTCGCCGACGCGCTGGCGGGTGTCGCGGGAACCGACGCCGCCGCCTACGCCGCGCGGCGCGACGCGGCCGCGTGGCATCTGGGCGTGCTGAGCACCGCGCTGGCGGGCGCGGCGCTCGGCGAGCGGCCGGTCGACGCGGCGACCTTCGACGCGCTGCCCCGCTTCCGCTCGCCACCGCTCCCGGCGACCACGCTGGGTTCGATGCTCTGGGTCCTCGCCCTGACGCTCGGCCTCGGCGGCCTCGCGCTAGCGCGCTTGCGCCGCATCCGTCCCCTATAGCGAAAGAAGAACCCATGAACCGGCTGCTCATCGCCGCCTCGACGCTCGCCTTCGCGAGCGCCGCTCACGCGCAGACGACCGAACCGACCGACGAGGCCGCGCCGGAGGTCGACGTCGTCGTGACCGGCAGCCGCTTCGGCGGGCGCACCGCGACCGAGTCGAACGTGCCCGTCGACTCCGTATCGCGCGAGGAGCTGCAGCAGAGCGGCCGCGTCGACCTGATCCAGCAGCTCAAGGTGCAGGTGCCCAGCTTCAACGCGCCGCGTCCGCTGGGATCGGGCGTCGGCGACTTCCTCCAGCCGCCGTCGCTGCGCGGGCTGGGGCCGGGCGAGGTGCTGGTGCTGGTGAACGGCAAGCGGCGGCACACCTCGAGCGACCTCAACGCCAGCAACGGCATCGGCCGTGGCGATGTCTCGGTCGACTGCAACGCGATCCCGACGCTGGCGCTGGCCCGCGCGGAGGTGCTGCGCGACGGGGCGGCGGCCCAATACGGGTCCGACGCGATCTCGGGCGTGATCAACCTCATCCTCGACCGAGCGACGGGTACGCGCGCGCAGGCGACGTACCTCGAGACGACCGAGGGCGACGGGGAGGCGTATGAGGTCGGCGTGTCGTCGGGTATCCAGGTCGGCGACGGCGGCGTGTTCCGGCTGACCGCGGCGTTCCGCGACCAGAACGGCACCGACCGCTCGCGCCCCGACACGCGCCAGCAGTATTTCGGAGGCGGCGGCACGCGGCTGCCGTCGGGTAATTTCGGCTCGGGCACCGGCCTGACGGCCTCCAATGGAACGCTCGATCCGCGCGAGGCCACGATCGATCGGCGCGTGTTCCGTTTCGGCGACCAGCCGAGCACGAACAGGCAGCTGTTCTACAATCTCGTCGCGCCCGTCCCGGGAGGCGTCGAATTTTATTCGTTTGGCGGCTACAGCCGGCTGGACGGCGACATCGAGTATTTCTTCCGCCGTGCGGGCCAGGACGAGACCGTCCGCGCGCTCTACCCGGACGGCTATCGCCCACGGCTCGACTCTCGGATCGAGAATCTATCGACGGCGGTCGGCCTGCGGGGCGAGGACCTGGCCGGATTCGGCTGGGACCTGTCGACGAACTACGGCGTCAACACGCAGGACCTCACCTACGAGAACAGCGTCAACGTTTCGCTCGGAGCCGCATCGCCGACGCGCTTCTATCGGCTGGGTTCCGACTTCTACCAGTGGACCAGCAACCTCGACCTGACGCGCGAGATCGCGGTCGGCGACGATGCGCCGCTCCGGCTCGC
>DASVUT010000139.1:0-3929 GCA_036386955.1 Sphingomonas sp.
GACTCCGTTCGGCTTATGTTCGACTATAATACGGGTCGACGGTGCGGCCAAGCAATGGCTCAACCAATGCACGACGCTGCTCGAGGGGGAACGACTGCGACCGCTCGACGAGGAGATGCCGCTGCGCTATGTTCGTGGTCTGTTTCGAGGAGTTCAGGATGCCATCTGACGAGATCCCAGGTTTTTCAAAAAAGTCGTTCACTCCCAAGGTCGCGCCACGCGAACACGGTGTCGGGGGCAGCGTGCAGCCGAAAGCGCCTCCCGCCGAAACCGGTCAGCAGCGACCGCCGCCGCCCCCGTCCGATAACGGCTAGGACTTGATGGGGCGGCGACGGATGTTGATCTGCCGGATCTGGCCGGCAGGCACGTAAGCGGCCTGGAAACCGTAGTTTGCGTCCTCCGCATCGAAGTCGCGCTCGCCGTTCACGTCCCTGATCTTCGTCACATAGAGTAGGATGTCACCGGTCGTCCCCAATGTGCAGGGACCGCCGGGAGCCCCGTTAAAGCGCTGAGCATCATCGCAACGCAACCATGTGCCATCGCTAGTCTGCACCGCGACCTGGGTGATGTAGTGACGCTGGTCGGCGATCGTTCGCATCCAGGCAGTGGGCGTATCATCGCCCCAGGACACATTCAGATTGCGAAGCGCGCCCTCCCACAGGCTCATCCCGAAACGTCGCCACAACAGTCCCACGATAACAGTCGCGACGAATGCCCCTCCGATGGAAAGCACGGGGCGGGAGGCTGGGATGATCATCAGCACCAGAGTGGCGACGAGTCCGAAGGCGATTGCTCTGAATGTCGTGTCGACGGCCTGATGGTGATTCCGCACGCCCGTGTAGGCTGCCATGTAGGCGGCATAGCCGCTGCCGAGCGCGACCTGGATCTGCCAGGGGGCGATTAGCCATTTCGCATCGATGAGGCTTTCCATGCTTTCCTTTTGCCTGGCGTCTGTCTCGGGATCTTGGAGAGGTCATCACGACGGCGTGCTCGCGCGTGAGAGGGCATGGGCGGCGTCCAATGCCGGTCCCATGCACAGGATCTCGGTGATCCGCCGCGCAGTCTGTGCGAAGTGCAGGATCTCGTCACCGCGCAGCGAACGACCGAGAACGTCGGTCTCCCGGTAGGAAAGCCACTTTTTCAATACCTGGTAGCCACCGATATTGTAGGACCATACGCGCCAGGGGACTGCTTCCCAGCCGCTGCTGCCGTTGATCTGCACATTGACTGCGGTCGAGCCGATGACGCCGAGCAGGACCACAATATCAAGGTTATGCCGAGCGGCGATCCGGCCAAGTGAGTCGCGCTCTTCTTCGGTCCATTCGCGCTCCATCGTCCGACCGCTTCCCGGCATGATCAAACGCGTGCCGTTCGGCTTACGCTGGATCGAACCCCATCCCGTGTTGACGTCGGGGACGCTGCCGTATGGAAGGGCGATAGACGCGAGACCGGGCAGGAGCGCGCCGCGCGTCACACCGTCGATTTCGTTCTCTGCGTCGAGGAGCGCCGCAAGCCTGCTACCGAGCTGCGCCGATGATCGGAAGACCTCGTCGTCGGACGGGAACGGAAGCCGCGGCCAGTCGATGCGGAGAGCGTCCATGTTCTCCGCCTCGTAACTCGGGGCGTTCAAGGTTGCGAGGATGTGATCGAACAGTTGGTCGCTCGTCAGCCCCCGGTCAGCCAACGTGTCCTTGACCGACCGGGACACGTTCGCCTCGACGTTCTGGCTGTCCTGCTGCACGCGTGCAGGAAAGATGGAGGCGTTGCTCTCGACGAGATGGTGGTCGCCGAGGACGCTGATCGCCTGGGGCTGGTAGAAGATCCCCATCCGGTTGCGCTCGCCTGCTGTCAGGAAGCGATTGTCGATGCGGGTGTTGACAGCGAACTCGGGGCGCTCGCGATCGACCAGATCGGTGTCTGGGTGCCAGTATAGCCATCGCACGTCGAACGGCCTGTAGGCATATCTCACGATCTGCCCTTCATCCTGCCTCTGACCTAGCAGCAGCCTTCTCGTCCTAGCAGGATCGTAGCTTCCTGACGGATTCATGAGGGCGGGGTAAGCCTTGGCGAGGTCCGCATCGCTGACCTTTGGGTCGAAATAGCTGGCGATCCTTTTCTCCAACGCCTCGCGGTCAACGTCGACGAGGAACTCGTCTCGGCTTGTCTTCACGCCTGGGAAGCTGACCGGCAGCAGGTCCGGCAGGCACGGCCAATCGAAATACGCGGCCCCCGTGCTCGATGGCAAGAACTGCAGGCGCATGGACAGCGATGGCGTCACGGTCTCGTAGAGGGTTGCGGCGTCGATCTCCGCAGTCTCGATGAGCGTCTGTCGCTTGGCTGTGCCCCAAAGGTTGCGAAAGCCGATGTTTCCGGCGGGCTCGTGCTCCCGCTTGCGCACCATTGTGACGATTGCCGTCCCCACTTGGATGCCGACTGGGTTCGAGGGCATCGAGAACACGGACGGATCGGGCTGTCCATCGGGCGTCCGCTTGCCGGTCTTGTATTTGTCGCCGTTAAGGGAGTCGATGTGGATGCTGTCGAACGCGTCCAGGTATCGCTCGCGCATGCCCGTGCAGCTCATGCTGTCGAGCCAGCTGTAGTTGGAGATGAACGCCACCACGCCTTCGCCAGTCTTTTCGGCGATGCGCCGTTCGGCCATTCGGAAGAAGCGGACGTAGAGCTCGTTGAGGCCCTGGCCCTGCGGCGCCGCGACCTTCTTCACCTTTCGGTATTCGTCCGAGAGCGCGCGCTCCTCGGCATTGTCGGCGACGCCGGCGTAGCCGTCGTAGGGCGGATTGCCGAGGATGACGAGGATGGGCTTGGTCTGCTTGACTGCGTCAGCGGAGGCGCGCTCCTCCTCGAGCTCGGGGAATGGCAGCGGCTTGTTGGTGTGCTGTTCCCAGCCGGTCAGCGCGTTTGTCAGGTAGATGGCCGGCCGGGCATCGGTGGGCAGCGGCGCAGCCATGTTCGCCAGCGTCATGCCGGCCTGCATGTGCGCCACCACGAACGGCGCAGGCATGATCTCGAAGCCGAATACTCGGTTGCACGCTGCGTGCCGGAGACGATCGGCCAGCGCGCTGCCGAGGCCATGATCCTTCAGGTTAGCCGCGATCCGGCGCAGCACGGCGTTGACGTAGCCGCCCGTGCCACAGCACGGGTCGAGCACGTAGACGCGCTCGTCGGCCAGGCCATCGGGGATGTCGAGCTCGTCCTTCAGCGCGCGATCGACCCGCGCGACCATGTAGTCGACGACCTCGCCGGGCGTATACCAGACGCCGAACTGCTTGCGCAGCCGAGGGTCGAACGCCTCGAGGAACGGCTCGTAGAAATACTGGACCGCCTGGCCCTCTCCGAACCGGTGCAGGAATTCGGCGGCCTCGATGCGGTTGAGCGTGTCGCCGGTCCAGTCGAGCACTTCGACCAGGTTAAGCTGCTTGATGTTCTTCGGCGCCGTGAGTTGCTGGAACAGCGTGGCGATGAACGGAACGTGCAGGCTCCACCCGGCCGATCGCCAGTCGAACCGTGGTGGGTTGCGCGGCGTAGTCCGTGCCCAGATCACCCAGGCGGAGAACAGGCCGTAGAACAGGGTCTGCACGAGCGTCGACCGGAAGAAGTGCTCACCCTTCTCCTCCTCGAACGTGATGCCCAGCGCGTCCTCCAGCGCAGTCCGCACGGTCTTTAGCGCTGGCAGGTTCCCGGCGGCATCGACCCTGGCCAGAGCGTCGCGGGCGTAGGACGCCAGGAACCAGGCGACGTCCTTCGGCTGCACCAGCGCCACGTTCTGCGTCAACGCCCGGCGAAGATACTCGACGAAGGCGAGGCCGACCGTTTTCGCCGAATCGGCCGGCGTTTTCACCAGCGTCCAGAAGTCGACAGCGGTCTCGGCGACCTTGAACGCCTCCAGACGCGTTGCCTTGCCGTCGAGGCCA
>DASVUT010000140.1:0-2074 GCA_036386955.1 Sphingomonas sp.
AGCTTCCCGTGGAGCCCAGCGCGAGCGTCGATCCCGCCCGGACGAACTCCACATCCGTCGCGCCGGTCGTCGTGGAGGCAAAGGAGGTACCGGCATCTGCCTGACCGATCACGGTCAATGACCCGGCGGCTACCGCCTGACCGATGTTCAGAGCCCCGCCCGATTGCACTGCGATGCCGGCCGGGTCGGTGCCGATCGATACCGATCCGCCACCATCGACGGAGATGCCTCCGCCGGCCAGGATCGCCTGAGTCACCGTCAATGGCGCGGACGCTGCCGCCGTCAGCGCCACGTCGCCGGCGCTGGTGATCCGGTCACCCGCGATCCCCGCGGCCGAGACCAATGTCTTGGCACCGGCACCGGCGAGCGTGGTGAAGCTGATCGTCCCGGCCGAGCCCGTCGTCGTCGCCTGGAACGCGCCTGTGCTGGTTACCGCGTCCAGATTAATCGCTCCGGCCGCGCGCGAGGTGAAGCTGCCGCCGCTGACGATCGCACCATTGACGGTCAGCGCACCTGGCTGTGTCGTCGCGCCGATGTCCGTGGCCCCGGTGACGTCGATCGCCAGCGCGGACGAGCCGGCCGTGCCGATCGTCACCAGCGATCCGCCATCGATCGTGAGCGAGCCGACCGCAGTGGTTGCACCGATCCCGCCGGCTATGGCGATCGCGGAACCCGTATCGGAGTCCAGTGTGACGGCGCTCGATCCGTCGATCGACACGCCGCTGATCCCGCCATCGCTCGATATCGTCCGCGCCCCCGTGCCGCTCAGCGCGCCGAAGCTGACGCCGCCAGTGCCGGGCGTCAGCGTCAGGTCGCCTTCCAGCCCCGCATCGTCGATGTCGATTGCTGCACCATCGATAATCACCGGCGCGGTCGAGGTACCGATGTTGACGATCCGGCCATTCACCGTCGCGGTGGTTCCCGCCGTCAGCGTCAACGCGCCGCCCACACGAACCGAGTCGATGCCTGCGCTGCCAATGGTCAGCGCGCCCGTCGTGCTGATGGCGTTCGCGCCGCCGGCCGTGCCGAGCGTCAGGGCGTCGATGGACAGGTCGCCGCCACGCGCGACGACGCCCAAGGTGGACGGACCGAAGTTGATCTGTTGAACGAGCCGATCGGCGATCACATTCCCAAGGGTGATGGGGCGTGCATCCGTATCGGTGCGCAGCACGATGTTGCGCGTGCCCGTCGTGTCGCTCACCCCGCCCGCGCCGACGGTCGTGCCGGCGAACTGGATTCCGGTCGTCGTTGCTCCGCCGAGCGTCACGTCACCCGAACCGCTGATCAGGGACAGGCCGGCGCTGCCGGTGACGATCCCACCATTGGCGACGGCCGAGACGGTCGTTCCGGCACGTTGCGTAATGCCTGCCCCGCCCAGTTCGACGGAAAAACCGCCGACCGCGTAGGATGTACCGGCGCTTACCGCACCGGCGATACGCGCATGGGAGCCGATCGCGGTCACCTGCACCGCACGCGTGGCCGTCAGGGACGATGTGGTGACATCGCCACCGCTGATGACCGTGATGTCCGTGCCTGCCGCGCCGGCCGTGCCCGCCGTGGTCACCGCGCCAGATATGATGACGTCGCCGGTCGCCGTGGTGACGTTGATGCCGCCCGTGGCCGTGGTCAGACCCGTGGCCGTGATCGCGTCGAGGTCGGTCAGACCCGCCGTGCGCGAGATCAGGCTGCCTGTTGTGGCGGTGCCGTTGATCGTCAGCGCCGCGATCGTCGCACCTGGGGCTCCGACCGTGTCGATGGAGACGTCACCGCTCGACGAGGGCGTGATCGTCACCGCGCCGGCACCGGTGATCGACGTGCCGGTCACCGATCCGTCGGCGACCAGTGTCTTCGATCCCGCGCCCGCCAGCGTTGTAAAGCGCAGCGAGTCGCCCCCCGCCACCGACCCGGATGTGAGTGTCATCGCGCCCGTGCTCGTCACACTCGCCAGGGTCGTCGCGCCCGTCGTTGTCGATGTGAACGCCCCCGCAGCCGTGCTCGCGCCGCTGGTGGTCAGCGTCGCGAATGGCGAAGTCTGGCCGATCAGGACGTCGCGCCCGCTGTTGAGGGTCCCGAA
>DASVUT010000141.1:0-9892 GCA_036386955.1 Sphingomonas sp.
AGCGGCCTGGGCGGGGGTGAGCAGGCGTTCCGCGTCTCGGCCGTGCGGCCGACCGGCGTCGCCGTCCCCTCCGCCATCGCGACGGCGACCATGCCGTCCGCATTGGCGCCGCAAATCTTCTTCGTCGATGCAGCGGCGGGCAACAATGCCAATCCGGGAACCGAGGCGCAACCCTGGGCCACGATCCAGAAGGCGCATGACGTGATGACACCGGGGCAGACCGTGCTCGTCAGGACGGGGATTTATACCCGACCCAATTATTTCACGATCGTCCAGGTGAACCGGTCGGGTACGGCGGGCGCGCCGATCACCTTCAAGGCGTTTCCGGGCGAGCGACCCAAGCTGCGGTCGACCAAAGGCGTCAACTTCAACGGGTTCGAGGTGCGCGCCAATTACGTCGTCATCGACGGTTTCGAGATCGAAGGGCATCTGTCCGAAGTGACCCTGGCCGAGGCACGGACCGATCAACAGGCGCGACAGGCGGGCGGGCCCGTCGTCGCGCTGACGGCGTCGAGCGGTATCACCTTCGGACGCAACAACCGGACCGATCCTGTCGTGCATCACGTTACCGCGCGCAACAACATCGTCCGCGATCATCCGCAATCGGGCATCAATGCCCTGGCCAGCGATTATGTGACGTTCGAGAACAACCGCGTGTCGAACACCGGCCGTTACTCCTATTTCGGTGGATCGGGTATCAACATCTTTGAACCGCGCGACTTCGACACCAATGTGACCGAATATCGCAACGTCGTGCGGGGCAATATCAGCGAAGGCAACAGCAACGAAATCCCATGCGGCTGCTTTGGCTATCGTCAGCCGACCGATGGCAACGGCATCATCATGGATAATTTCAACAATACGGGCTACACCGGCCGTACGCTGATCGTGAACAACATCGTCCGCGATAATGGTGGTCGCGGTATCCATGTGTTCCAGTCCGGCAATGTGGACGTGTTCTTCAACACGACCTATCGAAACTCGACGATCGCGATCACTGGTGAAGGTGAGATCACGATGCGCAACGCGACCAATGTGCGTGTGTTGAACAACATCATGGTGGCGTCGGCCGATCGCCCGGCGAATCTGGTGGCGACGTCGACCAACGTGCTGTTCGACTTCAACCTGATTTTCTCCGGAGCTTCGTTCACGCAGGCCGGAGGATCGTCGAACCTGACGGGCACCGACCCGCTGTTCGTGACGACGACCGGTGCCATGCCCTTCATGCTGTCCCCTGGAAGCCTTGCGGTCGACCGGGCGGGCGGCGGCGTTCCCATTCCGATGATCGACGCCTATCTCGCCCCCCGACCCAGAGGGCGCACGGCGGATATCGGGGCGGTGGAAAGCTTGTAAGCCGCTCGACGTGTCTAACGCCGCCACCGCGCCCAAATCGCGGTCGGTAGCGTCAGCCCGCGTGCTTCCTCGCGGATGCCCAGCTCGCCCGCCTCGACGGTGCCCGGCAGGTCGGCCATGGCTTGTGCCAGCATCTCCCCGATCGCCAGCGCCGACATCCGCACCGCATAGACGGTCAGGAACAGGAACCGCGAATCGGCATCGAGCAGCCGCCGGCAATTGGCGACCAGCGCGGGAAGGTCCTCCTCCAGCCGCCAGATCTCGCCATCGGGGCCGCGGCCATATTTAGGCGGATCGAGCAGGATGCCGTCATAGCGACGGTTGCGGCGAACCTCGCGCGCGACGAACTTGCCAGCATCCTCGATGATCCAGCGGATGGGCGCGTCGCTCAGCCCGGACAGCGCCGCATTGGCGCGCGCCGCCTCCACCGACTTCTTCGACGCATCGACATGGACCATCCGCGCGCCGCGTGCCGCCATCGCCAGCGTGCCGACGCCGGTATAGCCGAACAGGTTCAGGCATTCGGGCGTGTCCAGCCCGGCGACCTGGTCGCGCATCCACGTCCATACCGGTGCCATGTCGGGGAAAAAGCCGAGGTGGCGAAACGGGGTGGTCTGCGCGGTGAAGCGGACCTCGTTCCAGGCGAGCGGCCAGCCGTCACGCGGGGTCGGTTCGGCATAGCGCCACTGCCCGCCGCCATCCTCGTCCGATCCCGGCACGAATTCGCCCGTCGCGCGCCAGTCCGCCGAGGCGGGAGCCCAGAGCGCCTGCGGCTCGGGCCGGATGAAGCGGAACCGGCCATAGCGTTCGAGCTTGCGGCCATGGCCGCTGTCGACGAGCCCGTAATCGGCCCAAGGATCGCCGATCAGCGTGTCGAGCTTCATCGCCGCGCGTGCTCGGCGACATAGGCGCTGACGGCGGCATAATCCGTCGGCAGCGTGACGCAGCGTTCCTCGCGGTCATGCAGGTCGCCGATGCGCGCGGGAAGCGTCGGACGGACGCCCGTCGCACCCTCCACCGCGTCGGCGAACTTGGCCGGATGCGCGGTGGCGAGCGTCACGACGGGGATGTCGAGGTTCAGCCGGCGTGCGGCGGCCAGCGCGACCGCCGTGTGCGGATCGATCACCTGACCCGCTCGCTCATGCGCCCAGCGCATCGTCATCGCCATCGCGTCGGCATCGACGCGCTCGGCGGAAAAGAGCGGCGCGAAGGCGGTGCTTTGCGCATTGGTCAGCCGCATCGCGCCCGACGCTTCGAACCCGGCCATCTGCTGCGCGAGGGCACGGCCGTCGCGATTGCCCTCGAACAATAGACGCTCGAAATTGGACGAGACCTGAATGTCCATCGACGGGGTGGCGGTCTGCTGCACGCCCGCCTTGCTGTAATCTCCTGCCGTCAGCGCGCGGGCGAGGATGTCGTTGACGTTGGTCGCCACCACCAGCCGCTCGATCGGCAACCCCATCCGGCTGGCGACATAGCCTGCGAACACATCGCCGAAATTGCCCGTCGGCACGCTGAACGCGATGCGCCGGCCGGGCGCGCCGAGCCGGACGGCGGCGTAGAAGTAATAGACGACCTGCGCCATCAGCCGCGCCCAGTTGATCGAGTTCACCGCCGACAGACCGTGCGCGTCGGCGAAGGGGCGGTCGTTGAACATCGCCTTCACCAGCGCCTGCGCATCGTCGAAGCTGGCATCCTCCAACGCGATGTTGTGGACGTTATCGGCAAGCACCGTCGTCATCTGCCGCCGCTGCACATCGGACACGCGGCCACGGGGGTGGAGCATGAAGATGTCGATCCCGGCGCGCCCGGCCACCGCGTCGATCGCCGCCGATCCGGTGTCGCCGCTGGTCGCGCCGACGATCGTGAGCCGCCGGTCGGTGCCGGCCAGAAAACGCTCGAACAACAGCCCCAGCAACTGGAGGGCGATGTCCTTGAACGCCAGCGTCGGCCCATGGAACAGTTCGAGCAGCCATTGGTCGTGATCGACCTGCACCAATGGCGCGACCGCGGCATGGCTGAACCCGCTATAAGCCTTGACGCACAGCGCGCGCAGCTCGTCGGGCGATACGGCAGCGCCGACGAACGGGGTCATCACCCGCACCGCCGTTTCGGCATAGGATAGCCCCGCCAGCTCGGCGATCTGGTCGGTCGTCAGGGTCGGCCAGGCTTCGGGCACGTACAGACCGCCGTCGACGGCCAGCCCGGCAAGCGTCACGTCGCGGAAATCGAGCGCCGGTGCGGCGCCGCGGGTGCTGATGTAGCGCATGGCGTCCGCTAGCCCTGCCGGCGGCGGACCGCCAGCACGTAGATCACGCTCGCGATGATCGCGAAGAAGAACCATTGCCCGGCATAGGCGAGGTGGTTGTTGGGAACCGAATCGAGCTTGGGCGGCGCGTTGGGGGCGAGCCCCGCGACGGGCGGGTCGAGCACCAGCATCAGCCGACCCGGCGTTCTGTCGAACAGTGATCCGACCAGCGATCGGCCGTCGGGCGCGTTCGCGATCCGCCCGACGACGGCACCGCCGCTCCACACCGGCTTGGCCTTGGGATCGCGCGTGGTGCCGAGCTGGACGACCATCCCATTCCCGCCGCCGCACTCGGCGATCGCGCGAAACCCGGATGTGCCGGCACCCCTCAGCGCGATCGACACAGGGGCGGAACAATCCCCGTTCGCACGGCGGAACAGCAGCGATTCGTCAGGCGTGCGCGGAAAGGCGATCACGGGCTTGGCTGGGTTGGCCGCGAGTTGCGCCAGGAATGCTTCCTTGCGCGGCAGCCGGTCAAGCAATTGCCACAGACCCAGCGCGATCATCGCCGCGACCGCGAGGCCGACGACGAGCGTGGGGAGGAGGGGAACGCGCTTCATGACGATGTCTCTAGCGCGAATGGTGTTCGGACCGGTCGCGGGCGATGCACTGCGCCGCCCGCGATGCCCTTACCCGCCGTGGACCGGTGCGCCCCAGCCGCCCCAGACATAGACGGTCACGAACAGGAACAGCCACACCACGTCGACGAAATGCCAATACCAGGCGGCCGCCTCAAACCCGAAATGCTGGCGCGGGGTGAAATGTCCGCGATAGGCGCGCACCAGGCAGACGATCAGGAAGATGGTGCCGACCAGGACGTGGAAGCCGTGGAAGCCCGTCGACATGAAGAACGCCGCGCCATAGTTGATGCCCTTGAACGGGAACGGCGCGTGCGCGTACTCATAGGCCTGGATCGCGCTGAACAGCACGCCCAGCGCCACCGTCAGCCATAGTCCCTTGAGCACCCCGTCACGGTTGCCGACGCCCAGCAGGCCCCACAGGCCCGTCTTGGCGCCGCCGCGCTCGTTATGGATCAGCGCATGGTGTGCCCAGGTGACCGTGGTGCCCGATGTCAGCAGGATCAGCGTATTGAGCAGCGGCAGCTCGAATGCGTTGATGACCTCCAGGCCCTTGGGCGGCCATGTCGCGGCCAGCGCCGCGGCACCTTCGGCGGCGCGTTCGACCTGACCCTCGACCAGGCTCATCGCGACCGGGAACAGCGAGAAGTCGAAGAACGCCCAGAACCAGCCGACGAAGAACATGACTTCGGAGGCGATGAACAGGATCATGCCGTAGCGGAAATGGAGCTGAACGACCGGCGTGTGATCGCCGCGATGCGCCTCACGGATTACGTCCGCCCACCAGGAGTAGAAGGTGAACAACAGCCCGGCGAGCCCGATCAGGAACACCCAGCCGCCGCCATTGTCGAGTTCGGCCGATTTATTGGCGCCGCGCATCCACATGATGCCGCCCGCGGCCATGACCAGCGCCGACATGGACCCGACCAGCGGCCAGATGCTGGGGGGCAGGATATGGTAATCGTGATTCTTGGCGCCGGCCATCGTCGCGGGTTCCTGAGTTAAACGTCGGGCACGCTCTAGCTCGCAGGGCTAGGCTGGTCCACCGGGTAAAAAGTGTACGATAGGGTGATCGTCGCGATGTCCTTGGTATCGGAATCGGCCAATATCTTGGGGTCGACGTAGAAGATAACGGGCATCCGCACCGACTCGCCCGCCGCCAGCGTCTGCTGCGTGAAACAGAAACACTCGATCTTGGTGAAATATTTGCCCGCCACCGCCGGGGTGACGTTGAACGTCGCGGTGCCGGTGATCGGCACATTTGCCCGATTGACCGCCTTGAAGAACACCATGTCACGCGCGCCGACTGCGACGGTTTCCGACCGGTTTTCAGGCGCGAACCGCCACGGCAGCTTGGGACTGACATTCGCGTCGAAGTTGACCTGAACCTGCGAAGTCGTCGCACCGGGTGCAACCTGTCCGCGCTGCGTCGTGCCGTTCAGCCCCGTCACCTGGCAGAACATGCGGTAAAGCGGCACGCTGGCCCATGCGAGCCCGGTCATGAAGCAGACGAACAGGACCGCGAGCATGGCCGTTCGGGTCGTGCGCGTGATCGTCACTGCGCCATTCCCGCCTTGATCTTCACGATGGTGATCGCGAAGATCAGCAGCACAAGGCTGCCGAGCAGCACGCCCATGACGATCGCGCGGCCCTTTTGGCGCTTGCGAACGAGATTGTGGTCGATGTTCACCAAATTCTCCACCGTCACGCGAACCAGCGATCGACGACCAGCGCGCCGAACAGGATGAAAAGATACAGGATCGAATAGCTGAACAGGCGCTTTTCCGCCTTCATGGGATCGCCCGTGCGCTGTACGCGAGTCGCCACCAGCAGGGCCATGACAGCAAAGGTGGTGGTGAGCGCCACCGCCACGACACCATAGATCGGCCCGGCGAGTCCGAGCGGCCAGGGCGCGATCGCCACCACCGCCATGAACGCCGTGTAGATGCCGATCTGTCGCCGCGTGTTGCGTTCGCCGGCGACGACCGGGAGCATCGGCACGCCTGCTGCTGCGTAGTCGGTCTTCATGAACAGCGCGAGCGCCCAGAAATGCGGCGGCGTCCACAGGAACACCAGCAGGAACAGCAGGACGGGGAGAGTGTCGACGCTTCCCGTCGCCGCCGCCCAGCCGATCAGCGGCGGGAAGGCACCGGCCGCGCCGCCGATGACGATGTTCTGCGGCGTCCGGCGTTTCAGCCAAACGGTATAGATGAGGACGTAGAACAGGATGGAAACGGCGAGGATCGCCGCCGCGACCAGATTGATCGCGAGCCCCATCAGCAGAACCGAGAAGGTCCCGACGCCGACGCCGAACTGAAGCGCGGCCGGGCGGTCCATGCGCCCGGCGGGCAGCGGCCGCTTCTGCGTCCGGCGCATGATGCCATCGATATCGGCCTCATACCATTGGTTCAGCGCCCCGGCTGCGCCGGCGGCCAGCGTGATGCACAAGATAGCGGTGAAGCCGAGAACCGGATTGATGCTGCCGGGAGCTGCCAGCATGCCGCACAACGCGGTAAAGACGACCAGCGTCATCACCCGCGGCTTTGTCAGCGCCAGGAAGTCACGCCAGTCGGCGGGAACGGGAGGAGTGATGGTCGTCATGAGCTAGGCGCGATATAGGAGCGACGCGGGCCCAAGGGAACCCGCGGGGCTGGCGGCGTATAACCTGGGTGCATCACCGCGCGGGAGCGTGACGCCCTCGCATCATTCACCCGGGTGGCGGGTTTCGCCTGGCGCGGTTTCGCCGGTGACGGCTTCCGCGGTATGCTTGGTCATCATCGCCGCGCCGGCACCGAACAGGGGCAGGACCGACAGGACGGCCCAGCCTAGCGCCGCGCCGCGCGTCGTCAGCTTGCCCGAGCGTTTCAGCCAGAAGCCGATCGCCACCAGCAGCAAGGACGCGATGACGCAGCCGAGCAGGACCATTAGGATCGGATTGTCGGTACCCATCGCGTTTACCTCTGTTGCGGTGAGGTGAACGCCCGTCCGGGGTATCTGATCCCGCGCAACGGAAAGCGGCGCGGAAGGAGACTTCCGCGCCGCGTTTCGGCTTAGTCGATCTTGGGCAGGGTTTCGAACTGGTGGTACGGCGGCGGGCTGGACAGGGTCCATTCCAAAGTCGTCGCGCCTTCACCCCACGGGTTGCCGGACGCCTTGCGCCCGCCCAGCAACGACCAGATGATGTTGACGAAGAACACACCCATGCCGACCGCCATCAGCAGATAGCCGAGGCTGGCGACATAGTTCCAATAGGCATAGGCGTCGGCATAGTCGGGGATACGCCGCGGCATGCCCTGCAGCCCGAGGAAGTGCATCGGGAAGAACAGGATGTTCACGCCCACGAAGAACACCCAGAAGTGGAGCTGACCCAGGAACTCGTTGTACATCCGCCCCGACATCTTGGGGAACCAGTAGTAGAAGCCCGCGAACAGCGAGAACACCGCGCCGAGCGAGAGCACGTAGTGGAAGTGGGCCACCACATAGTAGGTGTCGTGCATGTAGTTGTCGATGCCGCCATTGGCGAGCACGACCCCGGTCACGCCGCCGACCGTGAACATGAAGATGAACCCGATCGCCCACACCATCGGGGTGGGGAAACGGAGCGATCCGCCCCACATGGTCGCGATCCAGGAGAAGATCTTGATGCCCGTGGGGACCGCGATGACCATCGTCGCGGCGGTGAAGTACATCTTCGTATTCACGCTGAGCCCGACCGCGAACATGTGGTGCGCCCAGACGACGAAGCCGACGACGCCGATCGCGACCATGGCATAGGCCATGCCGAGATAACCGAACACGGGCTTGCGGCTGAAGGTGGCGATGATCTGGCTGACGATGCCGAAGCCCGGCAGGATCATGATGTACACTTCGGGGTGGCCGAAGAACCAGAACAGATGCTGGAACAGCACCGGATCGCCGCCGCCGGCCGGATCGAAGAAGGTCGTGCCGAAGTTGCGGTCGGTCAGCAACATGGTGATCGCCGCGGCGAGAACCGGCAGTGCCAGCAGCAGCAAGAACGCGGTGACCAGCACCGACCACACGAACAGCGGCATCTTGTGCAGCGTCATACCCGGCGCGCGCATGTTGAAGATGGTGGTGATGAAGTTGATCGCGCCCAGGATCGACGACGCCCCGGCAAGGTGGAGCGACAGGATCGCCATGTCGACCGCGGGGCTGGTTTCGCCATAGGTCGATAGTGGCGCGTAGATCGTCCAACCCGTGCCGGCCCCGCCGAAGAAGGGGGAGGCGAGCAGCAGGACGAACGCGGGCACCAGTAGCCAGAACGACACGTTGTTCATGCGCGGGAACGCCATGTCGGGCGCACCGATCATGATCGGCACGAACCAGTTGCCGAAACCGCCGATCATCGCGGGCATGACCATGAAGAACACCATGATCAGGCCGTGCGCGGTGATCATCACGTTCCATAGGTGGAGCGATTGATCGAGGCTGACGGCGTCGCCGTGCATCATCGCCGCCCAGCCACCCAGATACTGGATGCCGGGATGCGCCAGTTCGGCGCGCATCAGACCCGAAATCGCCCCGCCGATGAGCCCCGCGACGATCGCGAAGATCAGGTATAGCGTGCCGATGTCCTTGTGATTGGTGGACATGAACCAGCGCGCGAAGAACCCCGGCTTGTGGTCCGCATCGGCATGGTGGGCGTGATCGTCATGCGCCTGGAAGGCGGACGGGTTGAGCGCGGTATCGGTCATCTTACTGTCCAGCGTTGCCGGTGTCGGGGCGCGTGTTGGTCGCACCCTGCGTCCGGGCGGGCGAGGTTATGGTCACGTTCTGCACGGGGTCGGTCGCATTGGCGGTGTCGGTCACCTCTTCGCGCTTGGCGGCGGAACCGTCGGCACCGGGTTGCGGGATCACCTTGTCCGACGCGGCACCGGGCTGCGGCATGGTGCCGCCCTTGGCCGCGACCCATTGCGCGAACTGCGCGGGGCTGACCGCTTCGACCGCGATCGGCATATAGGCGTGGCGCGCGCCGCACAGTTCCGAACACTGGCCGAAATACAGGCCAGGCTTCTGGATGGTGAAGCTCGTTTCGTTCAACCGCCCGGGAATCGCATCCAGCTTCATCCAGAAAGCGGGCATCGCCCAGCTATGGATCACGTCGTTCGCCGTGGTGATCAGCCGGATTGGCACGCCCACGGGCAGGACAACGCGGTTGTCGGTCGCCAGCTGGCGCGGACCATCGACATCGGTGCGATACCGCTCACCGGGCTTGACCTGATCACGCTCCTTGAGCGGGTTTGCGGTGACTTCGAAATTGCCATGGTCGGGATATTGATAGGTCCAATACCATTGATTGCCGATCGCCTTCAGCGTCACGGCACCCGCGGGGGCGGGTTTGAACTGCGCCTGGAGCAGCCCGATGGACGGCACCGCGATGGCGACGAGCGCGAGCACGGGCAGCAGCGTCCACAACACCTCGATCGTGGTGTTGTGGCTGGTCTTGGACGGAACGGGATTCGCCTTCGCCCGGTAGCGGACCACCACCCAGACGAGCAGCGCCAGCACCAGCAGCGAGATAAACGTGATGACCGGGAACAGGATCTTGTTGTGGAACCAGTAAGCGAACTTGCCGTTCTCGGTGACCTGCGGCTGAAGGTCGATCTGACCGTCGACCGGCTGACCGATGGCA
>DASVUT010000142.1:0-2076 GCA_036386955.1 Sphingomonas sp.
CGCTTGCCATGCGCGGCGCTGCCCGCATCCTGGTATCGGCGGTGGAACATGACGCCGCGTTGCGTGCGGCCGGGCAGGCGCAGATGATCCCGGTCGGCGCGGACGGGCTGGTCGATCTCGCCGCGCTGGCGGCCCTGCTCGACGGCCCGCCAGCCCTTGTCGCGGTGCAATGGGCGAATAGCGAAACCGGCGTGCGTCAGCCGATCGAGCAGATCGCGGCGCTGGTCCACGCCGCCGGATCGACGCTGCTGGTCGACGCCGCGCAGATGCCCGCCAGCACCGACCTTGCACCGCATGCCGATCTCATCGCATTGTCCGCGCACAAGCGCGGCGGGCCGCCGGGCGTGGGTGCGCTGCTGGTTCGCGACCTGGGGCAGCTCCAGCCGACCGGCGGGCAGGAGCGGGGCTATCGGCCCGGCACCGAGAACCTCCCCGGCGTCCTGGGCTATGCCGCCGCGCTTGCCGAGCCCGAGGCCGATCATGCGTCGAAGCGCGCCCACCTGGACGACGCCATTCGGCGATCGGGGGGGCAGGTTGTCGCCGACGCCAGCCCGCGCCATGCCGCGATCGCTGCGTATCGGATGCCCGGCACCGCGTCCGCGGCGCAGCTCATCCGCTTCGACATGGCCGGTGTCGCGGTCTCGGCCGGCAGCGCCTGCGCGAGCGGCAGCCTGAAGCCCAGCCACGTGCTCGCGGCGATGGGCTGGCCCGAGGATCGCGGGCGCGAGGTTGTCCGCGTCAGCTTTGGGCGGACGACGACCGACGACGACATCGACCGCTTCATCGTCGCCTGGCGCAAGATCGCACGCGCCACCTCGCGTTTCGCGGCATGATCTATCTCGATTACCAGGCGACGACCCCGCTCGCGCCCGAGGCGCTGGAGGCGATGCTACCCTGGCTGCGCGACGGACACGCCAATCCGCATTCGGCGCACCGCGAGGGCCGGCGTGCTAAGGCCGCCGTGGAGATCGCGCGCGAACAGATCGCCGCGCTGATGCCGACGGGCGGTCGCGTCGTCTTCACCTCCGGCGCGACCGAGGCACTCAACTGGGCAATCAAGGGCACGAACGGCCCGCTGGTGACGCTCGCCACCGAACATGCGGCCGTGCTCGACACGGCCGGGGCGAGCGGCCGCGAGGTGGACGTGCGGGCGGTAGGATCGGACGGGGTCCTCCTCCCCCCCACCGCTACCGGGGTGACGAGCAATGGATTACACGCCGTCATGCTGGTCAACAACGAGATCGGCGTTATCCAGCCGATCGCGGGCCTAGCCGAGCAGGCCCACGCCGCCGGCGCGCTCTTCCTGACCGACGCCGTCCAGGGCTTGGGCCGCGTGCCCATCCCGTCCAGCGTCGATCTCGTCGCCGTCTCGGCGCACAAGGTCCACGGACCCAAGGGCATCGGCGCCTTGTGGATCAGGGACGGGGTGCGGATTGAACCGCTGATGCACGGTGGCGGTCAGGAGGGCGGACGATCGGGCACGCTCAGCCCGGCATTGTGCGCGGGATTCGGCGTCGCCGCGCGGCTGATGCAGGAGCATGCCGATCGCGACGCGGCGCATGTGGAGCGGCTCTGGAGGCTCGCCACCCAGCGGCTGGCGGGCTGGGCGATCAACGGTTCGACGAAGCATCGCTACCGCGGCAACCTTAATGTGCGCCGCGACGGCCTCGATGTCGCCCGGTTGATGAGCGATTGCCGCGATATCGCCTTTTCCGCCGGGTCGGCGTGCGCCAGTGGATCGGGGCGGCCTAGCCATGTGCTCCGCGCCCTCGGGCTGACCGATGCGCAGGCGCGGTCCTCGATCCGGCTCGGCTGGGGCCGCTATACGACGGCGGACGAACTGGACGCCGCGCTCGACCAGCTCATCGCCGCGGCGGATCGGCAATGATCCGCGTGATCGTCGACGGCGTGGAGGCGATCGGTGCCCCGGGCGCCACGCTGCTGCGCGTCGCGCAGGCCGCCGGCCACCCGCTGGAGGGCACATGCGAAGGGCAGATGGCGTGCGCGACCTGTCACGTGCTGGTCGACGCCGCCTGGTCCGGCCGCCTGCCGCCGCCCGCGCCCGAGGAGGAGGAC
>DASVUT010000143.1:0-2860 GCA_036386955.1 Sphingomonas sp.
TATTCGATCAAGCTGGCGCTGCGGCCCGAGAAGCGTTTCGGCAGCGAGGCGATGTGGGACTGGTCCGAACAGTCGCTCCGCGACGCCGTGAAGGCCGCAGGGCGCGATGGCGAGGAATATGGCTGGGAAGAGCTGCCGGGGGAGGGGGCTTTCTATGCGCCCAAGCTCGAGTTCCACTTGACCGACGCGATCGGACGGACGTGGCAGGTCGGCACGATCCAAACAGATACCGTGCTGCCCGAACGGCTCGACGCGTCCTATGTCGGCGAGGATGGCGATCGCCACCGCCCGATCATGCTCCACCGCGCGATCCTGGGCAGCTTTGAACGCTTCATCGGCATCCTGATCGAACATCATGCCGGCCGCTTCCCGCTCTGGCTGTCGCCGGTGCAGGCGGTCGTCGCGACGATCGTGTCCGACGCCGATGATTATGCCCGCTCGGTCGAGGCGGAGCTGCGCCGCGCCGGGCTGCGCGTCGAAACCGACCTGCGCAACGAGAAGATCAACTACAAGGTGCGCGAACACAGCCTTGCCAAGGTTCCCGTGCTGCTCGTCGTCGGCAAGCGCGAAGCGGAGGAAGGCAAGGTGGCGATCCGCCGCCTGGGCAGCCAGGCGCAACAGATCGTGACCCTCGCCGAAGCCATCGCGATGCTCCGCGACGAGGCGACCCCACCCGATTTGCGCTAGGAGGACTCGGGTCTTGGCTTTTCTCTGCGAGCGAACGGCTGCCCGCCTTTGGGTCACGATCGCAAGTGCGGGCATGGTGGCGCTCGGCGCATGCTCGGAGCCAGCGCCGAAGGCTGATGCGTCGGCCGCTCAGCGGTCGGCCCCGCCGCCCACCGAGGCGATGCAGGCGTTCGCGCGGGCCAATGCACGGATGCATGCCGGCATGGCGGTGCGGGACCGCGACCCCGACACCGCCTTTGCGCGCGGCATGATCCCGCATCACGAAGGCGCGGTGGAGATGGCGCGGGTCGAGCTGCGCTATGGCCGCGATCCGGAGATGCGGGCGCTGGCGCAGGCCGTCATCGATGCGCAAGCCGGCGAGATCGCGATCATGAACCGGTGGCTGGCCAAGCGCGGCGGCGGCGCCAAAGCGACGGACGCCCACGCGCACTGACGCAGGGCCGGCTTTCAAACGGCGGCGATTGCGGCTATATCAAGGGGACAACCGACAGGAGCAACACCCATACGTCCTCCCATGATGCGCCGCCCCAATCAGGCGCCGCCGATGAACGGCCCTCGTTTCAACGAGTGGATTGTCAGCCCCAAGGTCCGCGTGATCGACCATGAGGGCGAGAATCTCGGCGTGATGTACACGCGCGAGGCGATGGCCGCCGCGCAGGAGCTTGGGCTCGATCTGGTCGAAGTGTCGCCCAACGCTGACCCGCCCGTCGCGAAGTATCTGGACGTCGGCAAGTTCAAGTACGAGGCGCAGAAGAAGGCGAACCTCGCGCGCAAGTCGCAAAAGACGCAGGAGATCAAGGAGATCAAGATGCGTCCGAACATCGACGACCATGACTACGACACCAAGATGAAAAAGGTCGTCGAATTCATCGGCGAAGGCGACAAGGTCAAAGTAACGATGCGCTTCCGGGGTCGCGAGCTCAGCCACGGGCAGCTCGGCATGGCCGTTCTGCAGCGCGTCGCGGAAGAGACCGCCGAAGTCGCCAAGGTCGAAGCCTATCCGCGCATGGAAGGCCGGCAGATGCTGATGGTGCTTTCCCCCAAGTAATCACGGCAGGCGGGGGCGTCCGTCGCCCAGTTTCCTCACAACCGTTTATCCTTCGCGCGCCGGACCCGGTTTTCGACGGGTGCCGGCGCGCGTGTCGTTTGGCGCTAGTCGCATATGTGACCTTTGCGTGACAGCCATGCGGTAAAAACGCCGTTGGTGCTGCGAATTTGGTGGACCTTCTGCACCCGTCGCTCCTACTCTCGTGTCCAAACCATAAGTTCGAAAAAATTGGGGAGAGAGTTGCCGATGCGTACCACCGCGTTCCTGTTGTCCGTTGCCACCATGGCGATCACCGCACCGGCCTTCGCGCAGGAGCCCACGCCCAACACCAATGCCGAGCGGCAGGTGCCGAGCCAGGGTACCGCCGCGGGCGCGGTGCAATCGGGCACGCCGGGTCAGGGTGACCCTGCCGTCAGCGAGGAGCGCGGCACCGCGGCCGGTGACATCATCATCACCGCCACGCGTCGCGCCAGCCCGCTGTCGGACGTGCCGATCGCCGTCAGCGCGGTGACGCAGGAAGCGTTGCAGAATTCGGGCGCCAACGACATTCGTCAGCTCAACCAGCTGGCCCCGTCGCTGCTCGTGTCCTCGACCGGCAACGAAGCCAACGCATCGGCGCGTATCCGCGGCATCGGCACCGTGGGCGACAATCCCGGCCTCGAAAGCTCGGTCGCGACCTTCATCGATGGCGTCTATCGCAGCCGTACCGGCGTCGGCCTCAATGAACTCGGCGAGATCGAGCGCGTCGAAGTGCTGCGCGGACCGCAGGGCACGCTGTTCGGCCGCAACGCATCGGCCGGTCTGATCAACATCGTGACGCGTGGCCCCGAGTTCGAATTCGGTGGCCTGGGCGAGGCGACCTACGGCAATTACGACAACATCCGCTTGCAGGGCGGGCTGACCGGCCCGCTGATCGGGGACACCGTCGCGTTCCGCGTCGACGGAGTGTACAACAAGCGCGACGGGTTCCTGCGCAACATCACGCAGAACAACAACGAAGCGCGCGTTAACGACCGCAACCGGTATTTCGTCCGTGGGCAATTGCTGTTCAAGCCGTCGGAAATGCTCGCGGTGCGCCTGATCGGCGACTATACCAAGCGTAACGAGAGCTGCTGCGGCGCGACC
>DASVUT010000144.1:0-2194 GCA_036386955.1 Sphingomonas sp.
TCAGCTGCCCGATCCGTCCGATCCCACGCGCTTCGCTGTCTCCGCGTCGCAGGGTGGTCTCGGCATGGGCGGGCGCGACAATTACCTGCTGCCGGGTGCCAAGTTCGAGGCCAACCGCGCCGCCTACCGCGCCTATGTCGAACAGATGCTGACGCTGTCCGGCCTGTCCGACGCCAGCGCGCGGGCCGACCGGATCATCGCGCTTGAGACCGCCATGGCGAAGGCGCATTGGTCGCCCGTGCAGATGCGCGATCTGCCCGCGATGCTCAAGCCGATGGACGCGGCCGGACGCAAGGCGCTCGCACCCGAGTTCGATTGGGATTCGATGCTGAACACCGCCGGCTACAGCCGCTTTCCCATCGTCATCATGGCGACATCGACCGCGCTCACCGAACTCGGCAAGCTTTATGCCGCGACGCCGGTGTCGACGTGGCAGGATTGGATGAAGTTCCGCTTCGCCTCGGCCGCGTCGGGCGTGCTCCCCAAGACTTTCGACGATGCGACCTTCAACTTCTACGGCAAGACGATGTCGGGGCAGAAGGAGCAACGCGCCCGGTGGAAGCGCGGCATCGGGCTGGTCAATGGTGTGATGGGCGAGGCCGTCGGCCAGGTCTATGTGAAGCGCCATTATCCACCCGAAAGCGCGGCCGAAATGGGCGAGCTGATCACCAATCTGCGCGCCGCCTATGGCGAACGCATCGCGGCGAGCACCTGGATGGACGCCGACACGAAGAAGCAGGCGCTGGCCAAGCTCGCCTCCTTCGATCCGCGTATCGGCCACCCGGTCAAATGGATCGACTATTCGGCGCTGCGCATCGATCGTACCGATCCCCTGGGCAATGCGATGCGCGCGGGCGAGTTCCAGCAT
Source organism: Sphingomonas sp. (assembly GCA_036386955.1). Lineage (GTDB taxonomy): Bacteria > Pseudomonadota > Alphaproteobacteria > Sphingomonadales > Sphingomonadaceae > Sphingomonas. Next base: position 869 of record DASVUT010000144.1, read on the forward strand.
CAGCTCGAACTGTCGAAGCTCGGCAAGCCGGTGGATCGCCAGCTCTGGGACATGACGCCGCAGACGGTGAACGCGTATTACAACCCGCTGCTGAACCAGATCACCTTTCCGGCCGCGATCCTGCAGCCGCCGATGTTCGATCCCAAAGCCGATCCTGCCGTCAACTATGGCGCGATCGGTGCCGTCATCGGCCACGAGATCGGCCACGGCTTCGATGATAACGGCAGCCGCTTCTCCGCTTCGGGCAAGTTCGAAAACTGGTGGACGCCTGCCGCCCGTGCCGCCTTCACGCAGCGCACGGCGATGCTGACGACACAGTTCGACCAGTATGAACCCATCCCCGGCACCAAGGTGAAGGGCGCGCTGACGCTGGGCGAGAATATCGGTGATCTGGGCGGCGTCGAAACCGCCTATCTCGCCTATCAAAAGCACCAAGCGAAGTACGGCAAGGCCCCGGTTATCGACGGGCTGACGGGCGACCAGCGCTTCTTTCTGGCCTATGCGCAGGCCTGGCGGAGCAAGGCGACCGAGGGGCGTCAGCGCGAACAACTGCTGACCGACCCGCATTCGCCGGCCTATTACCGCGTCAACGGCATCGTCCGCAACGTCGACGCCTGGTACACCGCGTTCAACGTCAAGCCTGGCGACAAGCTGTATCTGCCACCCGAACAGCGCGTCCGCATCTGGTAAGCCTGGGCGTCGCACATCGCCTGCGGGTGATGTGCGACGCGGCCGGCAGGTGAGGGAGGGAGCTTGGCCGCGTCGCTGCCCGCTACGTCAACGGTCGGTGGGGCAGGTCAGCAAGTGCCCGCAAAGTTTTTCAGATACTCCGCGATCGGTGCCAGGCCGACAGTGGCGCGGCGCTGATCGACATTTGCAGGGTCTTCCAGCTCGGCGGGTGCCCACGCACCGTTCTTGCAGGCGATCTGACTGCCATAACGCTGCGGCCGACCCGCATACATCTCGGTGCGATCGTACAGCAGCGCATAATCGGGCCCGTCGACCTCGCCCGATGTCACCAACACGCCCATGCGCGCAACGACATCGCGCTGGAACGCCCGATCGCTCGAATGCTGCACGATCAGCCATGCGTCGCGCGTGACCTGTTCGCCGTCGCGCGATTTGCGGAACCACCCATCGGCGGGCAGCACGCTTTTTACATAAGCCGTGTTCGCATCGTCGACAGGCACGATCCGCTGCCAGATCGCGGCGCTGGTCGCCATGCGCTCATCCGCCTTGAGACCCGATGCGGCGAGATCGGGGAACGCCTTGCGCAGGGCCTGTTCCAGCGCGACCCGAGCGGCGAGGTTCTCTTGCAGACCACCT
>DASVUT010000145.1:0-4434 GCA_036386955.1 Sphingomonas sp.
AAAGGGGGCGGCCCGTCGCCGGACCGCCCCCGTCATCGGTTCGGTTACGCCGGGCTTCAGCCGGTGGGCATCAGCACCGTGTCGATGACGTGGATCACGCCGTTGCTGGCCTCCACGTCGGCCGTCGTGACCTTCGCACCGTTAACGGTGACACCGCCGTCGGTGGCGATGCTGAGCTTCTCGCCGTTGACCGAGGCCGGATGCATCGGGCCGGTGATGTCCGACGCCATGACCTTGCCGGAAACGACGTGGAGCGTCAGGATCGACGTGAGCTTGTCCTTGTTCTCGGGCTTGACCAAGCTCTCGACCGTGCCCGCAGGCAGCTTGGCGAAAGCGTCGTCGGACGGCGCAAAGACCGTGAACGGACCAGCCCCCTTCAGCGTCTCGCCCAGACCCGCGGCCGTGACCGCCGCGACCAACGTCTTGAAGCTGCCGGCCGAAACGGCGGTGTCGACGATGTCGTGCAATGCTGTAGTGGAGGCCATGATGTTTTCCTTTGGATCACGTAGAGCTCACCAAATGGCACGTCGTGACAGATGCGCAACGAGCTAATCCGCGCCCGGGCATGGCCGCACGCGTATCTTGGCGACATTGCCAATGTGGATCATCCCGGCGTGGATTACGTGAAAGTCGAGGCGTCGCGAGCTTGCGTAATGCCGTCAGGACACCAATGCGATCAACAACTCGACATCGCATTTGTATCAGGGCGGGCGAACAATGGCCCTGCTGGAGACGTCCGTCGGTTCACCATCCGTGGCTGCCTGGAATGCCCTTGAACGGCCCTGCCACGCGCGAGGTGATCCAGCCGCCATAGAAGCCGCCCGGCTGCGGAGTCACGATCTCCCCATCAACGCTGCAGCGGTCGAACGGGGCCGCGTAGAACGCGACATAGTCGCGCAGCCCGGCGAACGCCGGGGTCGGATCGGCATAGCTCCAGCCAACACCCGGCAGCACGACGCTCCCGAGGACAATGTCCCAATAGCTCGCCATACCCTTCCACTCGCAGAACGAACCACCCCCTGCGCGGCGGAGCACCCCGGGCGCGATATCGGTGCGCGGGATGTAATAGCTCGGCGGGTGGCTCGTCTCCAGGGTGCGGATAGCCGAGCGTGTGTCCGCAATGATCCAGCCGTGATGCTTGATCTGGATATGGGCGCCCGTTGCCTGTGCGACGGCCGGGCGGGGAAAGGCCCACACGCTTTCCTGGCCGAGACCGACCGGATCGGGGCGGGATCTCACGGTCGCGCAGCCTGCTGCGGCAGGAGGCGGTCGCCTGTTCGGCATACGGTCATGCTGGTCATTCAGCTCATATGGGATGCCCGCCGGCGACGTGCATCGGTCGCTCCGCGACCCGTTCGACCCGTGCCGGAGCGGAGCGCGTTCCCGCTGCTGTTACGCCAGCTCAGGCGTAAGCTCGCGCAAGCGAGAAGCTGAACGGCTGGTCGATCTCGGTGTCCGTGCAAAAGTGGTGGGACGGCTGATCGTGGGTCAAAGCGATCAGCTCGATCAGCGGCTCGGTAATTTGATAGCCCGCGGAAAGCGGATCGCGGTCGATCAAGCCCCGACCCAGGCATTCAGGCTCTGACCGCAACGTCGGCCTACTTCTAGTGCGTCAAGAGCGTCCATCGCGTCGGCAAACACCTCAGGCCCGACGGAGCGCCACGCACCAATGCGTTTGAGCGCATCCGACGCGCGGAGGATGTCGAGTTCTCCCTCGCCCGGAAGCCGGCGAAACCGCAGCAGGTCCTCACTGAGTGTATCGGCCTGCAACGCCGACTGCGCGTCGGCGAGCTGGACCTCGAATATCTTGTTGCCGGGTAACGTCGCGAGAAGCTCGAAGTCAGCAACCGAGCGGAAGAAGTGCCAGGTGTCGAAGCACAGGCCGGCGTTCGCCCGATCGGCTCCTTCGAGGATGGTCCAACCAGCCTGAAGATCGGGAAGTGACGAGATCGGCATGAACTCGAGCGTGACCCGCAGCCCGCGTGCATCCGCACGGTCCGCGAATGCGCCGAAGGCGTCGACCAGAGCCGCCGTCTCGTACGGCCGGTTCAGGCCCTCGACGCAGTTGATCGCCTCGGCCTCGAGCTCTTCGGCGATGTGCAGGATTTCGGCTTCAGGGAAGTCGATGAAGCTGCGGTAATCGGCGGGATAGTCCGCCGGCATCTCGAAGCCGGGCACCCATTGGACGAACGGGTCGATGGTCAGGACCTGGACACCGGCGTCGCCAAGCTTAGCGCGGATCGCCTTGCCGGTCAGACCCTGCTCGCTCCAGTTTCGCCAGTCGATCGGGAACACCGACATGTGCGCAAAGCCGCCTGCCTGGGCGGCGGCGAGTCGGTCGTCCAGGGACTTGGTGCGCAAGCTGGCTGCCCAGAGTACCCGGCGCACGTTGGTTGGTTCGGCCATGTGTCAGGCGCTTTCGTAGACGGGGCTGTACAGCGCAGGTTCAACATGCTGGACAAGGTCGCGGATGCGGTCGAGATGGTCGGCGAACAACGCGCTTGCGCGCCAGGCTTCGTACAGTTCGACGCTGGCGAAGTAGGCGATGTTGACCACTCGCGCGCCGTCCAGCGCACGCAGCAGACGGTTGCCGAGCGCACCTTCAACCTGCTCTGCGAGACGGATGTATTCGGCCGTCTGCGCGCGGATGAAGTCGTCGGTTCGGCCGGCCTTGGGGGTGAAGACGTTGACCAGCACCACCGCTCCCCTCGCGATCAGTGCCTTGTCATCCATCGCGCATGGCCGCGGGCAGCTGCATGCCGTGCCCGTCCGGGGTGGTATCCTCGACCGTTCCGACCGTCGAGGCGGGCCAGTGCGTGCCGATGATCTCCTTCAGCCCATCACCATATTGCGAGGCGAAGTCGACGCCGAGTTCGGTCGCGATCGCGAGCCAGCCGGTCATCACGGCACCCGCGTCGCGCATCCGCATGATCGCCGTCCGCTCGGCGAGGTCGCTGTTGGTGCCAGACACATCGGTGACGACGAAGACGTTATAGCCTGCGCGCAGCAGGTCGAGCGCGGTGTGCAGCACGCAATTGTCGATCGATATGCCGCCGATGATCACGTCGGTGCGCCCGGACTGCGCCAGCCAGTCGCGGAACTCGGGCACGAAGCCGCTGATCTGGGTGCGCCCGTAACGCCGCACGTCGTGATCGACGACCGCGATCTCTGGAAGGAAGGTGCCGTAGTACTCGTTTTCCTCGCCGAACACGACGGTCGGCATCCTGAACAACCGGTTGAGCTTAGCGAATGCAGCGATGTTGTTCTTGTATTGCCGAGCGGGGATCGTCGTCATCAGGTTGTCGAGCCCGGTGACGTAATCGACGTAGACGAGGATCGCGCTCTCGGGGGTGGGGCGGTGCAGGGCTGCGTTCATGATCGATCCTCTTCAGGGCAGTTGGCGGGTTCGTGAATGGCTTGCAGGAGAGCGAGCAACGTCTGGCGCTCGTCAAAGGCCAGTGGTGCGAGGATCGCCTCCTCCACCTCGCGTGCTCGTCGACGGCCGCTGTCGAGCGCGGTCTCGCCAAGCTCGGTGAGGGTCAGATCATGCGAACGCCGATCGACGACCGACCGTTTGCGTTGCGCATAGCCCAGCGCCTCGAACCGATCGACGACATGGACGATGGTAGTGCGGTCCATCGCGACGCGTGCGCCGAGCTGCACCTGTGTCAGTGGCTGGTCAGCGGCGATCGTCTCGAGTGCCCGCAACATCGGCGGCGTGATCCCCAGTGGGCCAAGCGCGGCCGCCGTCTGCGACCGGATGCGTCCGGCAGTTTGGTTGAGCAGGTGCCCAAACCAAGGCGCATCGTTATGCTCCCCGTCGGGCTGCTTGATGGTGTCAGCCTGTTCTCTCACCCATACAGATAATCAGCTTAGCTGATGATTGGCAAGTGCCAGCATGCTGAGGGTCTTCATTGGGCCATCACAAGCGACAGCTGAACGGATCTCTGATCGCAGGAAGCGGCTAAAGAGCCCGTGGATGTCCAAAGGCGGGTCTTACGTGCCGATGCTGCATGGCATTCGGACAGCATGTAGCCCTAGGCCTTGCGCCCTGACGTTTCGGGCAGCTGTGCGAACGCATCATGCCTTTCCCTCAGTGTCGCTCTTCGGCGGCCGCCCGCGCCGTGCCTGGACCGGCGCGTCCAGCTTCACCCCGCGTTTTGCCAATGCTTCGCGCAGTAGGCACTCGATTTGAGCGTTGGCGCTCCTGAGCTCGGTCGCCGCCACGCGCTCGACCGCCGCAAACAGAGCGGGATCGAGACGCAGTGGGAACGCCTTCTTGGGGGGAGCCACCAACGATCCGGCCTACTGGTACAGCGTGCCCGTATTCACCACCGGCTGCGCGTCGCGATCGCCGCACAGCACGACCATGAGATTGCTGACCATGGCCGCGCGCCGCTCGTCGTCCAACTCAACGACGTTCTTCTCGCTCAG
>DASVUT010000146.1:0-4726 GCA_036386955.1 Sphingomonas sp.
GCCGAGCAGCGCCAGTTGCGCATAGGGGAGCCATGCGGCGCTGCGGATGGCCGAGCCGAAAGCGGAGAGCGGGATGAGCGGCACCGCCGCGGCGATCGCGGAAAGCTGTACCGCGTCGAGCAGTTGCGCCTCCGGACGCCAAACCCGCCACAGCGCGGGCCCTCCGTAGATCGCCGCGATGCCGACCAGAACCAGGGCAAGCGCCTGCGCCGACGGGTCGGGCCAGACGAGCGCCAGTAGCAACGCCGTCGCAAGTCCCGCCGCGGGCAGGTCGCGGAGCCCCGGCGTGCGCGAGGCGACCCAGAGCAACGCGGCCGATACCGATCCGAACAGAGACCATTCGAGCGCGCCGAAACCACCCGAGGCGACGAGCAGCGCCACTTGGAGACACCCTGCGATGCCCGCGATCCCGCGCAACGGTGCCGGTCGACGTGGTGCCAGCACGGACGTCGGGAGCACGATCGTGAGCAGCAGCACGAGGAGCCCGAGCGCCAGCGTGTCGGGAGCGGCGAGCGCGGGGGCCTGGAGCAGCCGACCCAGGATCAGCAGCATCACCCAGCCGCCACCGCCCAGAAGCGACAGTACGCCCAGCCATGTCCAGTCCTGCCGCTGCGACAGCGCACACAGCCCGCCGATCGCGAGCGCGAGATAACCGGCCAGCAACGGCGTGTTCGGTGCGTTCGATCCGATGAGCGCGGGGGCGGCGAGCCCGCCCAGCAATCCCAGAACGGCGCTGGGTGCGCCAAAGCGCATCGACAGCAGCCCGGCGGCGAGCGTCACCGCCGCCATTGCGACGAAGGCCGTGCCTGGCCCGACCAGCGCGTACGGATTATGGGCGGCGAGAGTCACGCCGTAGAGCGTGGCGATGCCCGCACCCGCGAGCGCCTGTGCGACGCGCGGCTCGCGAATGCGGGTCGCCTGGCGCAGCGCCACCTCCGCGCCGCCGATCAGGCCCAACCCGAACAGCGCACCTAGGAACACGCGCACGGCGGGCGACAACAGCCCCGACTCGATCGAGTATTTGACGATCAGGAACCCCGCCACTGCAAGCGTCGCGCCGCCCGCCCAGATCGGCAATGTACGACCAAACAGATCCTCGAAACCGAGCGGGCGCGCCGCAACCGGCTGTGCCGGCGGAGCGGTAGCGGGTACCTCGATCGGTGGCGCTTCGTACGGGGCGGGTATCGGAGACGGCGGCTCCGTTGGGGCGAGAGTCGGTACCGGCTCGGCGAGCGGCGGTTCGGACGGATGTTCGATTGGCGACCTGCGCCACGGCGACGTGTCATCTGTCGGGAAAGCGACAAGCTCAGCCTCCACGTCGCGGCCACCATCGCGTTCGAACCGGCTGAGGCGAGTTTCAAGCCGCTCGACACGCCGCCACAGCAGGACGGAGGTGATCATCAGCCCGAGAATGAAAATCGTCGTCGTCACCGGTTCGCTCCCATTCCGCCGTCATCTCTAGCGTTAAATATGCGATGTTCAATTAAAATAATGGACGGTGTTCATTTGGCGGGATAGGCAAGGTCATGGGTAGGCGTTCCGATCATAGCCGCGCCGAGCTGGAAGCGTTGATGCTGCAGGCGGGGCAGCATCTGCTGGCCGAGGTCGGGCTGGCGCGCTTTTCCGCGCGAGAGGTCGCCAAGCGCGTCGGCTATTCGGTGGGGACGATCCACAATGTTTTCGGCGGGTATGACCCGCTGGTCACCGCGATCAACACGCAAACCTTCGCGCGGTGGACCCAGGCATTGCGCGCGCGGCTGGCGGGCGAGGATGGCGACCGGATCGCGGCGCTGATCGAGGGCTATTTCGCCTTTGCGCGCGAGCATACCGCGCTGTGGACGGCGATCTTCGATCACCGATTGCCGCCAGGTGCCGAACTCACGCCCGCCGACCATGAGGTTCGCGGGCAGTTGACCGAGATCGTCGTGCGCGAGGTGGCGGGCGCGCTCGGCCGGCCAGCGTCGCCCGCGATCGAATCGCTCGCCCGGTCGCTGATCGCCACCGTGCACGGACACTGCGCCTTCGCGCTGACCGGAAGCTTTGCTTTGATGGGCGAAACGGCGCCCGAAGCCATGGCGCTGGCCCGTGTTCGCGAGAGCCTGGCGGCAGCAGCGTAACTCGCTTGCGTGAGGGTGGGGCGGTGCGTATAGGCCCGCCTCCAAGCGTTCCGGTCTGCTCCCGCAAAGCATGAGGACCGGGCTCCGTCGGGGAGTAGCTCAGCCTGGTAGAGCACTGCCTTCGGGAGGCAGGGGCCGGAGGTTCGAATCCTCTCTCCCCGACCATTCACGCAATCTATCTTCGAACCAAGCGCCGCCTGCACCGCATCTGCACGCGTTGCGGACGCAAAGGGCGCGTGATCCGCCACCGCTTCTCCGCCGCGATCCTCCATCGATGCTCCCGTTGCAGGGGAGATCGCGATGCGCGGACGGTTTTGGGTCAAGGTGGCGGGTGCTGCCGGGTTGGTGATGGTGGCCGATCACCTGTTGCTGGGGGAGCGATGGGGGTGGACGCTGGGGCTGTTCGCGCTGGCGTGGATCGCGGTGGTCGCGTTGGCGAGCCCGGCGGTGCGGCGGCTTCCGGTTGCGCGCGGCGGACTGGCGCTGGCGGCGGGGTTCGCGCTGGTGTTGACCGACGATCCCAGTCTGCTGACTTGGACGCTGTTCTGGGGCGCGTTGTCGGTGGCCGTCCTGTGGCCGATCGCGGCAATCGACGACGCGGTGACCGGGACGGTGCGGCTGCTGGTCCACGGCGTCGTCGGCCTGGCGCAGCCGTTCCGCGACCTCGCGCGCCAGCGGCGCGTGCGGGCACGGCGTGGGGGTGGAGGGGCTGCGACCGTGGTGCGGTTGCTGGCGCTGCCGATCGGCGGCGGGCTGGTGTTCGCGGCGCTGTTCGCCGGGGCCAACCCGCTGATCGGGCGCACGGTTCAGGCGCTGGACCTGCCGGACGTGGGAACGGTCCTTGTCCACACGGGCTTTGCCGCGCTCGTCCTCATGATGGTCTGGCCGAGTTTGCGGCCGGTGCGGGTGCGCGTCGGGGTGGGGATCGGCGAGGACGGGGACCCGGCCGTGCGGCTGCCGGTCGCGACATTGGTGCTGTCGCTGGCCGTGTTCAACGCGGTGTTCGCGGTCGAGAACGCGCTTGACCTAGCGTTCCTGTGGAGTGGCGCGGTGCTGCCCGAGGGTGTCACGCTGGCCGATTATGCGCACCGCGGTGCGTATCTGCTGATCGTGACGGCGCTGCTGTCCGGCGCGTTCGTGCTGATTGCACTGCACCCGTCGAGCGAGGCGGTGCGGGACGGGCGTGTCCGCGTGCTGCTGACGCTGTGGTTGGCGCAGAATATCCTGCTGGTCGCATCGAGCATGCGGCGGTTGGGGGATTACGTCGCGGCCTATTCGCTGACCGAACTGCGCATCGGTGCGTTCGTGTGGATGGCGCTGGTCGTGACCGGACTGGTGCTGATCGGATGGCGGATGCTGAACGGGCGATCGAGCCGCTGGCTGGTCAACGCCAATGTCGCCGCCGCCGCAGTCGCGCTGTCGGGGGCAGCCGTGGTCGATTTCGGCGCGGTCGCGGCGGCGTGGAACGTCAATCACGCGCGCGATCTGCGCGCGCTGGACCTGTGTTACCTGGAGCGGCTGGGCTCGTCCGCGCTGGTGCCGCTCGCGCGGCTGGAACGCCGCGTGCGCGGTGAGGTGTCCCGCGACCAGATCGCGGCCCTTCGCGCCGATGCCTATACTGAGGCGACCAGGGGTCGGGGCGACTGGCACGCCTGGACGTGGCGCGACGCACGGCGCGCCGATGCGGTCGATGCGCTGCTGGGTGCGACGCCCGCCAAGCCGGTGCGCGGCCGCCGCGAATGCGGGGTGCTGATCCCGCCGGATGTGCCGGTGGAAATGCCCAGGATGGTGCCGTCGGTAACGCCCACGGCACCGGGTACAGCACCTTCCCCGTCGCTCGCCCCGTTGACGCCGCGGGTGGCATCGTGATCCAGTGTCCCATGCCCCGTACCATCCTGGTCGTCGATGACGATCCCCACATCCGCCAGCTACTGGTCTTCGCGCTCGGCAAGGCGGGGCTCGACACGCGCGAGGCGGGCGACGGCGAGGCCGCATTGGCCGCATCGGCCGCCGAGCCCCCTGACCTGGTGGTGCTCGACATCAACATGCCGCGCATGGACGGGCTGGAGGTGTGCAGGCGGTTGCGGGCATCAGGCGACATACCCGTGCTGTTCCTGTCGAGCCGCGATGACGAGATCGACCGGGTGCTGGGGATCGAGCTGGGCGCGGACGACTATGTTGTGAAGCCGTTCTCGCCGCGCGAGGTCGTCGCGCGCGTGCAGGCGATCCTGCGCCGAGCTGCCGCGCCCGCGCCACCCGCGCTGGACGTGCCGGTGATCCGGCATGGCGGACTGTGCCTCGACCTCGATGGCTGGCGGGCCGAATGGCGTGGCGATGAGGTGCAATTGACCGTCACCGAATTTTCCATCCTGCGCACGCTGGCGGCGATGCCGGCCAAGGTGTTCAGCCGTGACGCGATCATCGACCGGTTGCACGGGCCGGGTTTCGCGATCACCGACCGGACGATAGACAGCCATGTGCGCAACCTGCGCGCCAAGTTCGTCGCCGCCGGCGCGCCCGACGTGGTCGAGACGCGGCCGGGCATCGGATACCGGCTGGGCGCGTGCGCGGGGTCGTAATGGTGCGCGCTGGGTGCTGAAGCGATGGCT
>DASVUT010000147.1:0-2772 GCA_036386955.1 Sphingomonas sp.
ACCCGGCTCTTGATCCGCGAGAAATGGGTCTTTCGACCGAACAAGGTGGTCGTGTAACCGCGCTCGCGCACGCCTTCCAGCGTCTCGGCCATGTAGCGGTTGATGCCCGGAAAGCGCTCGAAATAACGGTCGATCATCGCCTGCGCCTCGTCGGGTGTGACATCGAGCCGACCCGCCAAGCCCCAGCGGCTGATCCCGTAAAGGATCGCGAAATTGATCGTCTTGGCGCGCCCGCGCGTGTCGCGGTTCACCTCCCCGAACAGCTCCTGCGCGGTCAGCGAGTGGATGTCGTCGCCATTCGCGAACGCATCGCGCAGCGCCGGCACATCCGCCATGTGCGCGGCCAATCGCAGCTCGATCTGCGAATAATCCGCCGACAACAGGACATGCCCCTCCTCCGCGACGAAGGCTTCGCGAATCTGGCGCCCAACCTCAGTGCGGATGGGGATGTTCTGCAGATTGGGTTCGGTCGACGACAACCGACCCGTCTGCGCGCCGGTCAGCGAATAGCTGGTGTGGACGCGCCCCGTCTTGGGGTTGATCTGCGCCTGGAGCGCGTCGGTATAGGTGTTCTTGAGCTTGGTCAGCTGGCGCCATTCGAGCACCTTGCGCACGATCTCATGCCCCGGCCCCGCTTCGCGCGCGAGCCGTTCCAGCTCGGTCACATCGGTCGAATACACGCCCGACTTGCCCTTGCGCCCGCCCTTCAGCCCCATCCGCTCGAACAGCACGTCGCCCAGTTGCTTGGGGCTGCCGATGGTAAACGGCCCACCGGCGAGCGCGTGGACCTCGATCTCCAGCCCGGCGATCTGCCCTTCGAACTCGCTCGAGAGCGCCGCGAGACGCGCGCGATCGACCTTAATCCCGCGGCGCTCCATCCGCGCGACGACCGGGATCAGCGGGCGGTCGACCATCTCATAGACGCGTGTCGCACCCTCGGCCGGCAGCCGCGCCTTGAACCGCTTCCACAAGCGATAGGTCACGTCCGCGTCCTCAGCGGCGTAGCGGGTGGCGGCGGCGACATCGATCTCGTGGAAACCGCGCTGCGTCTTGCCCGTGCCGACCACGTCCTTGAACGCGATGCAGCTGTGCGACAGGTGTGTCGCGGCCAGTTCGTCCATGCCATGGCCGTGCAGCCCGGCGTCGAGATCGAAGCTCATCACGATCGTGTCGTCATGCGGCGCGATGTCGATGCCGCGTTCGCCCAGCACGATCATGTCGAACTTCAGATTGTGCCCGATCTTGAGCACGGACGGGTCCTCGCATAGCGATTTCAGCTTGCCGAGCGCCACGGCCGGGTCGAGCTGCGTCGGCACCTCGGCCAGCAGATCGGTACCGCCATGGCCCAGCGGGATGTAGCAGGCCAGGTTCGGGTGGAGCGCCAGGCTGACGCCGACCAGATCGGCGGTGGTCGCGTCGGTGGAGCTCGTCTCGGTATCGATCGCGATCCAGCCCTGATGCCGCGCGATCGTGATCCAGCGGTCGAGCGCGTCGGCGTCGACGACCGTTTCATAACCATCGAGGTTGCAGGGCGGATCCTCCTCCATCGGCACCGACGCCGGCATCGGCACCGGCGCATCGGCGACCTGCCCCAACTTGGTCAGGAGCGACTTGAAGCCATGATGCTCCAGGAAGGCGCGCAACGGTGCCTCGGGAATGCCCTTCAGTTCCAGATCGTCGAGCGCATCCTGCAGGGGGGCGTCGCATTTGAGTGTCACGAGCACCCGGCTGAGCCGCGCCGCCTCGGCATGTTCGATCAGATTGTCGCGCAGCTTCCCCGGTTTCATCGTCGGTGCCGCCGCGAGGACCGCTTCCAGATCGCCATGTTCGACGATCAGCTTGGCCGCCGTCTTGGGGCCGACCCCCGGTACGCCCGGCACGTTATCGACGCTGTCGCCCATCAGCGCGAGGACGTCGCCCAGCCGTTCGGGGCCGACCCCGAACTTCTCGACGACATAATCCGGCCCGAGCCGCCGGTTGTTCATCGTGTCGAGCATGTCGAGCCCGGGCTCGATCAGCTGCATTAGGTCCTTGTCGCCCGACACGATCGTGACCTGCCACCCTTGCGCCAGTGCCGCCTTGGCATAGCAGGCGATGATGTCGTCCGCCTCCAGCCCCTCCTCTTCGATGCACGGCAGCGAGAAGGCGCGCGTGGCATCACGGATCATCGGGAATTGCGGCACGAGGTCTTCGGGCGGCGGCGGCCGATGCGCCTTGTACTGATCATACAGGTCGTTGCGGAACGTCTTGGACGATTTGTCGAGCACGACCGCCATGTGCGTCGGCCCATCGGCAGCGTGGAGATCATCCGCCAGCCGCCACAACATGGTCGTATAACCATAGACCGCGCCGACCGGCTCGCCATGCTTGTTCGTCAGCGGCGGCAGCCGGTGATAGGCGCGAAAGATATAGCCGGAGCCGTCGACAAGGTAGAGATGGGGCATCGCGCGCGGTTCTAGCCGAAGCCCGGCGGCAACCCAAGCGCGGCAAAGGTCACGAAGGTGACGCTAAAGCTCGCCGCCGGTCAGCCGCTGACACACCATGTCGAGCTGATCGAGCGTCGAATAGCCGATGGTCAGCCGCCCGCCCTCGTCGCCATGGTCGATGCGGATCTGCAGCCCGAGCAGATCGGCGAGCTGGCCTTCGAGCGCGACGATATCGGGATCGCGTTCACCGGATCGGATGGGCTGATCCGCCCGATCGCCGTCGCGGACACGCGGCGGCTTGCGTTCGCGGGCGAGCTTCTCGGTGTCGCGGACCGACAGCCCACGG
>DASVUT010000148.1:0-2095 GCA_036386955.1 Sphingomonas sp.
CACGCCCAGCGGATACGGCACCCGCCGATACGCGTCGGTCGCCCCCGCCTGGCTATTTCGCGCCTGAACATTCCCCATCGGCCACGCCCCCGCTGCCCGGGCGGGATCATGGGCGGGCGCGCGTCGCTACGTCAATCGGCGAACAACAGCACCGGCGTCTCGAGCATCTTCTTGAGCGCCTGGACGTAGCTCGCCGCGTCCCAGCCATCGACGACGCGGTGGTCGCAACTGATCGACAGGTTCATCAGCTTGGCGCGCACGATGTCGTCGCCGACAAAGACCGGCCGCTCGACGATCTTGTTCGGCCCGATGATCGCGACCTCGGGTCGGTTGATCACCGGCGTCGTCGCGATGCCACCCAGCGGCCCCAGCGACGTGACCGTGATCGTGCCGCCGCCCATCTCGTTGGGCGCAAGCTTGTTGGCGCGCGCGGCGTCGGCCAGCCGCCCGATCTCGGTCGCCAGCTGCCATATATTGCGGTCCTGCGCGTCGCGGATCACCGGCACGGTCAGCCCGGCATCGGTCTGCGTCGCCATCCCCAGATGCACCCGCCCGCTGCGCGTCACCACGCCCGCCTCATCGTCATAGCGCGCGTTGAGCATCGGGAAATCGGGCAGGGTGCGACAGATCGCGACGATCATCAGCGGCAACAATGTCAGCTTGGGGCGGCCCCCACGATTGGCGTTCAGGTCCGCGCGCATCGCCTCCAGCGCGGTCACGTCGATCTCGTCGACATAGGTGAAATGCGGGATGTTGCGCTTGGACGCGGCCATGTTCTCGGCGATCCGCCGGCGCATGCCGATGACCCGCACCACCTCGTCCTCGCGCGCGCGGCTTGGTCGGGGCGCGGCATAGCCCTGCCCCGAACCGTAGCGCAGATATGCGTCCAGATCGGAATGCCGAACCCGGTCGCCATCGGATTTCACCTCGGCGAGATCGACGCCCAGGTCCTTGGCCCGCGCACGGACGGCGGGCGATGCGAGAGTGGTCGGCTTCGAAGCCCCGTGCTCCTGCGAAGGCAGGAGCCCAGGATCGCCGGCGGCACCCTCTCGACCCTGGGCTCCTGCCTTCGCAGGAGCACCGGCCGGACTCTGATGGGCGGCCCGCGCCGGCGTCGTCATCCCCGCCGCATGCGCCTCCTCGACGCCCGGATTCTCCGCCTCATACTGCGCCGCCACCTCGACCTGCGCGTCCGACGCCGGCGCCGCCACGACCTCCGCCTCGTCGCTGACCTCGGCATCGGTCTCGATCACCACCAGCGCCGCGCCGATCGCGACCTGATCGCCGACCTCGCCCGCCAGTTCGACGACCACGCCCGCGACCGGCGATTCCATCTCCACGGTCGCCTTGTCGGTCATCATGTCGGCGATGTTCTGGTCTTCCTCGATGCGGTCGCCCACCGCCACGTGCCAGGCGACGATCTCCGCCTCGGCGATGCCTTCGCCGATGTCGGGAAGCTTGAACGTAAAGCGGGCCATCTCAGGCGTCCTTCATGATGGTCTTGATCGCCTCGCCGATACGGACGGGGCCGGGGAAATAGGCCCATTCCAGGCTGTGCGGATAGGGCGTGTCGAACCCGGTCACGCGCACCACCGGTGCCTCCAGGTGATAGAAGCAGCGTTCCTGCACCAATGCCGACAGTTCCGCGCCGAACCCGCCGGTCCGCGTCGCTTCATGGACGATCATGCAGCGCCCGGTCTTCTTCACCGACGCCTCGATCGTCTCGATATCGAGCGGCACGAGCGTGCGCAGGTCGATGATTTCGGCATCGACGCCGTGTTCGGCGACCGTGGCGGCGCAGACATGGACCATCGTGCCATAGCACAGCACCGTCAGCGCCTCGCCCGGGCGCACGACCTGCGCCTTGCCCAGATCGACGCGGTAATATCCGGTCGGCACCTCGCCCGCGGGATGCTTGGACCAATTCTCGGCCGGGCGATCCCAATAGCCGTTGAACGGCCCGTTATAGATGCGCTTGGGCTCCAGGAAGAGCACCGGGTCATTGTCCTCGATCGCCGCGATCAACAGCCCCTTGGCATCGTAGGGCGTCGACGGGATCACCGTCTTGATTCCCGACACGTGGGTGAAGATGCCC
>DASVUT010000149.1:0-6247 GCA_036386955.1 Sphingomonas sp.
CGCCCTTCGCGGGAGAGGGTTGGGTGAGGGCCTTCTTCTTCCATCCAACACCGAAGCCCTCATCACCCCCGCTGCTGCGCCAGCACCTCATACGCCATCACCGCGGTCGCCACCGCCGCGTTCAGGCTGTCCGCCTTGCCCAGCATGGGCAGCTTGACCAGCAGATCGCACGCCGCAGCATAGTCCGCCGGCATCCCATGTGCCTCGTTGCCGGTCAGCAGGAACGTCGGCGCGGCGTACCGGGCGGCGCGGTAATCCTGCTCGGTCTCCAGGCTCAGCCCCACCAACTGACCCGGCCCGGCGCGCAGCCATGCCAGGAACGGCTCCCACTCGCTGCGCACCACCGGCACGGTGAACAGCGCCCCCATGCTCGCGCGCACCGCCTCGACCGAGAAGGGGTCGACGCATTCGCCGATCAGGATCAGCCCACCCGCGCCGACCGCATCGCCCGTCCTCAGGATAGTCCCCAGATTGCCAGGATCGCGCAGGCGTTCGGCGACCAGCCAGATGCCCGCGCTGCTCCGGTCCAGATCGTCCAGCGTCGCGGCAAACTCGTCGAACACGCCCACGACGGCTTGCGGGTTGTCCTTGCCCGACAGCTTGGTCAGGATGTCGGGCGTGGTCTGGATAGAGTCGCCGCCCGCATCCTCCACCGCCATCGAGAGTTCGTGGACGAGCGGATGATCGGCCCCTTGCGCGGAGTAGAACAGGATGCGCGGCAGCCGCCCGGTCGCGCGCGCCTCGGTCAGAATGCGCAAGCCCTCCGCCAGGAACCGCCGCTGCTCGCGCCGATGGCGCTTGTCCCTCAGGTCGCGAACCTGTTTGATGAGGGAGTTGGAAAAGGCGGTGATCTCTCGGGGCATGGCGCGCCGGGCATCGCGCTAGTGGAACGCTAGCGCAAGCCTTAAGGGGCGCCCGGCCGGCGCGGCCACAGCCGCGACCGACGGCGTGGCTTTGCCACGACGCTCTTTCAGCTCAATCCTCCCCGAACCGCGCCTCGACCAACTCGCACATCGTGCCCACCACCGCATCGGCATCGGCACCATCCGCAGAAATGGTGATCGTGTCGCCCATCGCCGCGCCCAGCATCATGAGGCCCATGATCGAGGTGCCCGTCACCGCATTGCCATCCTTTTCGACCCGAACCTCGCATGGCTGAGTCGACGCCAGCGTCACGAACTTGGCGCTTGCCCGGGCATGCAGGCCCCGACGGTTGCTGATCAGCACGTCGCGCGTGACGCTCACGCCGCTGCCTCGCCGAGCACTTCGGATGCGACGGAGATATACTTGCGACCCGCCTCACGCGCCGCCGCGACCGCCGCCACGACGGTCATCGCCTTGCGCGCCGACCCCAGCCGGATCAGCATGGGCAGGTTCATCCCCGCGATCACCTCGACGCGCCCGCGCTCCATCAGGCTGATCGCCAGGTTGGACGGCGTGCCCCCGAACAGGTCGGTCAGCACGATCACGCCGCCGCCCGCATCGACCCGCGCGATCGCTTCGGCGATATCGGCGCGGCGCGATTCCATGTCGTCATCCGGGCCGATCGCGATCGTCGCGACCTGCTCCTGCGGGCCGACCACGTGCACCATCGCGGTCACGAACTCGTCGGCCAACCGTCCGTGCGTCACCAGGACGAGTCCGATCATCTCACAATCCAGGTCATGGGCCCTTGCGCGGTTCCTCAAGCGAGTCCTGGGGGGCGGTGGCCAGGTCGCGATGTGCTATCGTGGGCGAAAAACCCGCGTCGCGCAACCGTCCCGCGACCCGCTGCGCCACGTGCACCGACCGGTGTCTCCCCCCGGTACACCCAATCGCCACAGTGACATAGGCCTTGCCCTCCGCGCCGTAGCGCGGAAGCAGCAGCATCAGCAGGTCCTCGATCCGCGATACGGCCGCCTCATACGCCGGATCGGCGGCGACATAGGCCGCGACGTCGGCGTCTAGCCCGGTTCCCGGGCGCAGCACGGGGTCCCAATGCGGATTGCGCAGGAACCGCATGTCGAACACCAGGTCGGCGTCGCGCGGCACGCCGCGGGCAAAGCCGAACGAAGTGATCGACAGCACCGGTGCCGCCGCCTGTCCGCCGCCAAAGGTGGCGCGAATCTGCGCCGCCAATTCGTTCGCGCGCAGGTCGGTCGTATCGATCAGCCGGTGGGCCCAGTCACGAAGCGGCGCGAGCATTCCGCGCTCCGCAGCGATGCCGTCAGCGGCCGGCCGATCGGGGGCAAGCGGATGCCGCCGCCGCGTTTCGCTATACCGCCGCTCCAGCTCGGCACCCGAGCAGTCGAGGAACAGCGCGCCGATCTCGAGCCCATGCGCCTCGCGCAGGTTGCGGACCCGCTCGACAATGCGCCCGGGATCGAAGTCGCGCGTCCGCACGCCCAGCCCCAGCGCGAGCGGCCGATCCGCCCGGTCGCCGCCGGCGGGCGGCGGCGTTTCGAGCAGTCGGTCGAGCAGCGGCAGCGGCAGATTGTCGACCACCTCCCAGCCCAGATCCTCCAGCGTCTTGAGCACGGTCGACTTGCCCGCACCCGACATTCCAGTGACCAGCAGGACATGCTGACGCGCGCTCACGGTCGGGCTCCGGGGTCAGCCGAGGCTTCACGCAGGGCGATCTCGACCTTGATCGGTGCCGACGCGCGAAACGGATCGAGCGTCGTCTCGCGCACCTGAACGCCCGCGATCCGCCGTGCGCGCCGTTCGGGCATGCGCTGATCCTCCTCGCCCAAACGGACGATCAGCGCGACGGGCACGTCGGCTATGTGCGGCATGGCGACGATGCCGATGCCGCGAACCTCGATCCGGCCCGTGATGCTGTCGGGTGCCCGCGCGACCAGTATGTCGCCGCGTCGGATCAGCAAGGTCTGGTCGTCCGCGATCAGTACCGCGCCGCGATCGACCAGCCGCAACGCCAGGTCCGATTTGCCGCTTCCCGAGCGACCTTCGATGATGACCGCCATGCCGCCGATCGCGACGGCGGTCGCATGGAGCATCTCGGACGACAGGGGGGGCAAGGGCGGGGGCACGTCGATCCTCAGGCGGAAGCCAGCGGCAGCCGGACGAAAAAGCGCGCGCCGCCGAGGCGATCCTCGCGCGACTCGACACCGATCGCGCCCCCATGCGCCTCGACAATCGTGCGCGCAATGGCGAGTCCCAATCCCGAATGCTGCCCGAATGCTTCGCCATCGGGGCGGATGGACGTGAAGCGCCGGAACACCTGATCGCGCGCGTCCTCGGGCACGCCCGGCCCTTCGTCCTCGACCCGCACCAGCACCGCGTCCTCATCGGCCAGCGCCGCGATCGCGACGACGCCGTCATCGGGCGAAAAGGACACGGCGTTGTCGATCAGGTTATCGAACACCCTCTCCAACCGCGCGCCTTCCCCCGACGTAATGAGCGGCGCGTCGATAGCTTGGTCGAGTCGAAGTCGAATGCCTCGCTCCACCCCGCGCGCGAGCCGCTGATCCACCAGCCCGGCGATCAGCGCCCCGATGTCGACCGGTTCGAACTTGGCGCGGCTCAATTGCGCATCCAGTCGCGACGCTTCGGATATGTCAGAGATCAGCCGGTCGAGCCGCCGCACATCGTCCTGCACGATAGCCAGCAACCGCTCGCGTAGCGCCGGGTCGGCCACGCGCCCCAATCCGTCGACGGCCGATCGCAGGCTGGCGAGCGGGTTCTTCATCTCATGCGTCACATCGGCTGCGAAAGCCTCGGTCGCATCGATCCGCGCACGCAGCGCGAGGCTCATGTCTGACAGCGCGCGCGCCAGGCTGCCGATCTCGTCGCGCCGCTCTGGAAGCCGCGGCACCACGACCTCCCGCGCGCGGCCCAGCCGGACGCGAACCGCTGCGCGCGCCAGCCGGCGCAGCGGCTTCACGATCGTCCGCGCCAGGAACAGCGACAACAGGATCGAGATCAGCGTCACCGTCAGCAGCACCAGGCTCAGCCGGAACCGCTCGACCCTGACGGTCCGTGTGATGTCCCGCGCATTCGTCGTCGTCATGACGATCTGGCCGCCGCGGACAGGCGCGGCTGCCGTGATCACCGGCGTGCGGTCAGGCGCACGCCACACGCTGGCCGCACCACCGCCGCCTGCCAGCGCCGCGGACTCCCGCGCCCGCACAACGTCGGGCCAAGGTTTCCCCGGACCGAGTTCACGATAGAGCGGCGGCCGCGTCGCACCCACGACTGTGTCGATGGCGGCGTCAAGGAATCGCGCCGCCGCCTGGTCGCGCGACTGCCGATCGGGATCACGCAAGACAACGTTCCTCAGGCCAAGCGCACGACTGTCCGCGAGGAGCATCGAGTCCGCGCTGTAGATACGAATCCGCGCACCCGTGTCCCCCGCCAGCCGCAGGATCAACGGGTTGCGCGCATCACCTTCCACCGCACCCAGCGCCTCGGCGACCAGCCTCGCCTCGCGCAGCGCCTGCTCGACGCGGCTGTCGACCAGGCGGCTGCGATACGAATCGAGATAGAAGAACCCGCCCGCCAGCAGCAGCAGCGCGACGATGTTCACCGCCAAGATGCGACGCGTCAGCGTGATCCGCCCCGACCAGTGGAGCGTCAGCCCCCGCTCGTCGCGCGACTCACTCTTCGGAGAAACGATAGCCGGCGCCATACAGGGTCTCGATGGCGTCGAACTCGCCGTCGACCGCGCGGAACTTGCGCCTCAATCGCTTGATGTGGCTGTCGATCGTCCGATCATCGACATAGATGTCGTCCTGGTACGCCGCATCCATCAACTGGTTGCGCGTCCGCACTACGCCCGGACGCTGAGCGAGGGTTTCCAGGATCAGGAATTCGGTCACCGTCAGGGTCACGTCCTGCCCGGCCCAGCTCGTCCGGTGGCGCGCGGTATCCATCGACAGCCGCCCGCGGATCAGCGGGCCCTCAGCCGGCTCTTCGGTACCGCCGGGGGGAACCTGGGCGAGTTCGCTGCGGCGCAGGATGGCGCGGATGCGCGCGATCAGCAGCCGCTGGCTGAACGGCTTGGCGATGTAATCATCCGCTCCCATCGCCAGGCCGAGCGCTTCATCCAGCTCGTCGTCCTTACTGGTGAGGAAGATGACCGGGATCTGGCTCTTCTCGCGCAGCCGCCGCAACAGCTCCAGCCCGTCCATGCGCGGCATCTTCACGTCAAAAATGGCAAGGTCGGGCGGGTTGTCCGTCAACGCCTTCAACGCCTGTTCGCCATCGGCATAGACGCGCGTCACGAACCCTTCGGTCTGCAGCGCGATCGACACGGAGGTCAGGATGTTGCGGTCGTCATCGACGAGCGCGATCGTTGCGGTCATGGCGCACAGGCCTAGTGCAAAGTCTATTGTGCCTCAACCGGCTGGCGTTGACCGTCCGGTCGGTCACCCGTAAGCGCCATCGCTAGACGCGGGTGTGCCGCGCGGAAGGCAGGAGACGGACGTGAACGAGCGGATTCCGGAACGCGGGCTCGAGGCCCAGGGCATCGAGACGCGGGCGACGCTACACTGGAACCTGGTGACCGCTCGGCTGGTCGAGGCGGCGGTGGCGCGTGGTGAGGGCAAGCTGTCCGCCGACGGCCCGCTCGTTGTCGAAACCGGTCAGCACACCGGCCGCTCGGCGCAGGACAAGTTTATCGTCAAGGATGCGGAGACCACCGACACGGTCTGGTGGGGCAAGTCGAACCGGCCGATGAGCCCGCACGATTTCGCCGCGCTCAAGGCCGACTTCCTCAAGCACATTCACGACCAGGAGAACCTGTTCGTTCAGGATCTCTACGGTGGTTCGCAGCCTGAGCACCGGGTTCGCGTCCGCATCGTCACCGAACTCGCGTGGCACAACCTGTTCATCCGCACGATGCTGGTCCGTCCGCAGGAGCGCGAGTTGAAGGGCTTCGCGGCCGATTACACGATCCTGGATTGCCCCAGCTTTCGGGCCGACCCGGCGGTGCACGGCACCCGGTCGGAAACGGTGATCGCGGTCAACCTGACTGAAAAGCTGATCCTGATCGGCGGCACGCGCTACGCCGGCGAGATGAAGAAATCGGTGTTCGGGCTCTTGAACTATCTCCTGCCGCAGACCGGCGTGATGCCGATGCATTGTTCGGCCAATATGGGCGCAGACGGCTCGACCGCGGTGTTCTTCGGCCTGTCGGGCACGGGCAAGACGACCCTGTCGGCGGACGCCAGCCGCACCCTCATCGGCGATGACGAGCATGGCTGGTCGGACACGGCGGTGTTCAATTTCGAAGGCGGCTGCTACGCCA
>DASVUT010000150.1:0-3096 GCA_036386955.1 Sphingomonas sp.
GCGGAGCCGGGGTGCCACGCCCCAGCGCATCGCGGATCAGCTTGAGCAGATACACAGGCCCGGCGGCCTCGACGAAAGCGAAGGATGAAACCGCGGCCAGCTTGAACCGGCCCCAAGCGCGTGACGCGCGGGCGCGGTAACGCTGCGCCAGGTCCGCCTCCGCCATCTCGCCCGCAACGCTCGACAGACCCGGATTGAGCAGCACCGGCAGCCGCTTTTCCACCACGTCCGACGCGAAACGGCGATGTGCGCTGGCGAGCCCGAAGAACCCGGCGAAGCCGAGAGTCTGCACGCGCGCATCGCTTGCCTCCAGCGCGCGACGGAATATTTCCGACCGGACGTCGATGCAGAACGCGGCCTGGATGGTGGGCGCGATCGGTTGCCCCACGGCTTCTCCCGCCAACCGCGCGGTCAGATTGCGTTGCGCGCCCAGCTCGGCGGCATATTGCAGGATGGCGTCGATCCGCTGGTCGTCGCTGGGTGTCACCGGCGCGGCATGCGCCAGGCACGCCTCCCGCCACGGCTGCGTGATCTGTTCGCGATAGCGCGCGAACAGCGCCTCCTCCCAAACCAGCCTGATGGCGAGCAGTTCGAGCGCGGTATCGTCCCTGACCGAAGCGAGTTCGGCCTGGAACCGGTGATACCGCCCATATTGCGCCCAGCCGCCCAGCGTCGTCAGCGCGCGCGCGAACACCCCCGTCAGAACCGCGTCCTCGAGCTCCAGCGTCGCGATGCCGCGCGCCAGCGCCCCGCGCGCCGTCTCCGGCGCGGCGGCTACGAAGCGCCCGAAACCGGGCAGACCCAGTATCTCGGGGGTCAGGTCGTGCGTCGCGGTCTCGCGCCAGCTCCAGTAAGCGCCCCGGTCACGGCCGGCGCGCCATAGCGCCTGGCCTTCATCGAAATAGCCTGCCGCCCAGTGCCCGATCCGGTCGGCGATGATCCCGGGCCAGTCGATCCCCGATACGGCCGCAGCCAGATCGGCGATCGTCGGGATCGCCAGCGGGGTGCCTGCGGGGCGTCCTAGCGCCAGCTTGACGCCGGCGATGTCGCCCGGCTTGGCCTCCCATGGGCTCGCCGACAGCGCCTTTGCCAGATCCTGATCCTCGATCCGGCCGCTCGCGGTGCGTTCGGCGTACCAGGTCCGGGGCATCGTGACCGGGGTGCCCGCCAGCCGCGCCAGCCGCGCCGCGGCGACTTCCAGCGGCTCGTCCGCCTGGCCCAGGAACGGGTTCACCGCGACGCTGGAGGCCAGCGGCCAGAGCGGCGGGATGGTGTCGACGGCGGCGCTCACCGCCGCTTCCGCCGCCGGCCACAGCCGTGCCGACGACAGATTCGCAAAACCGTGCATCAGCGTGCTCCCCGTGAGGTCCAGCTGCCGACCAGGCGGTCGAACAGCGCGTTGGCGTAAAGTCCGTTGGCAAGGTGGACGCGCACCCCCGCAAGCGCGGGGTGGGTCGACCAGAGCGGGAATGTGGCCTGGGCAAAGGCGACCGCGCCAAAGCTCAACACGGCGGTCGCGATCAGCACCCAGCCGAGCGCGTCGGGCGCGGGCGTCGGCGGCAGCGTGCCCGCGGTCAGCCCGATCGCCGCGGCGTGGAGCGTGAAATACCCGACCGACGCCGCCACCGCATAGACGATCACCCGCCGGGTAAGCGCGCGCGGCGCGGTGTCGGCCAACCCTTGCGCGAACAGATAGGCGACGCCGAAGATCAGGATGGCGCCCAGCGCGATGCCCTGCGGCGAATTGTCGCGAAAGCCGAACGCGAAACCGATCGCGACGTACATGGCGAGCGCCGCCAGGAATGACCGGCCGACCGCCGCCAGGCTGGGCACGGCGACCGGCCCGGGCCGCGATGCCGCAGCGATCCGCTCCACCGCGCCGCCCGAGGACAGAAAAGCGTGCGCCTTGTACAGCGACTGCGCGATGATGTGCAGCAGCGCCAGCGCGAACAGCCCCAGCCCGCATTGCAGCAGCATGAACCCCATCTGCGCGATCGTCGACCAGGCAAGCGAGGTCTTCACCGCCGGCTGTGTCAGCATGACGAGCCCGCCGAGCAGCGCGCTCAAGCCTCCCACCATCGCGAGCGCGGCCAGGACCTCTGGCGCGGCGAGCATCAGGTCGGCGAAGCGAATCAGGACGAAGCCACCGGCATTGATGATGCCCGCGTGGAGCAAGGCCGACACCGGCGTCGGCGCTTCCATCACCTCGGTCAGCCAGCCATGCAGCGGGAACTGCGCGGACTTCAGCATCGCGGCCACCGCCAGCATCGCCGCGGCGAACAGGTCCAGCCGGCTCGCCCCGCCTTGCGACACGCCCGTCAGGATCGTGGCGATGTCGCCCGTGCCGTGCGCCGCGTGGAGCAGCATGGCCGCGATCAGCAACGCGCCGTCGCCCATCCGCGCGACGATCCGCTGCTTGCGCGCCGCGCGCTGGGCCGCCGGACGGTCGGCGTAGAACAGCAACAACCGGTTCAGCGCGATGCCCGTGCCCGCCCATGCGAGCACCAGCTGACCCAGATTGCCCGCCGTCACCATCAGCATCACACAGGCGAGCGCCACGCACAGCCACATCATGAACCGGCCCTCGCGCGGCTCGGCGTCGAGATAGGTCGCGGTGTAGCGGATCACGACCCAGCCGATGAACGCGATCAGCACCAGTAGCGGCGCGCTCACCGCATCGACCCTGAGCGCGAAGCCGATGCCTGCCACGCCCAGCGTCGGCGACGTCGACGCGCCATGGGCGGCCAATCCGGCCAGCACCGCCAGCGCACCCGCGATCGCCACCAGCGCCAGCGTCTCGCAGGCCCGCTTGATCGACGACGGCAACCGGTCGGGCGACGTGCTGGCGAATGCCGCCGCCAGCAGCATCGCCGTGGCGCTGACAGCGGGAAGAAGGTCGAACACGGGCGCGTCTCCTCGAACAACGGACGCGCTGCTGCTACCCGGTCGTCATTGGCGCAGAAAATACATTGTTCGCGCGGGAACGTTCTGTTTAGAAGAACGGTGTGGCTGATCTGAACTACAATCATCTGCGCTATTTCTGGGCCGTTGGGCATGACGGCCACCTCACGCGCACCGCCGAACGGCTCAACATCT
>DASVUT010000151.1:0-6453 GCA_036386955.1 Sphingomonas sp.
GTTCGGGTGATCGTCGGTCTGGAGCAGATACGGGACGACCGAGGCGATCAGGCCGGCCCCGATTACGCCTTCGCCCTCGTGGCGGCTCATGTAGCGCGCGACCTCGCCGCCGCCCATCGAGAAGCCGATGATCGTCGCGTCGTCATCGGCATCGGTTGCCTCCAGGACGTCGGCGAGGTCGTCGGCGAGCGTGTCGTAGTCGTAACCGGTCCAGGGCTGATCCGAGCGGCCGAAGCCGCGGCGGTCATAGGCGATGACGCGGTAGCCGGCCTTGGCGAGGTCGAGCGCCTGCGCGTCCCAGCTATCGGCATTAAGCGGCCAGCCATGGGTGAGGATCACTGGGCGACCGTCGCCCCATTCCTTGACGTAGAGCTCGGTCCCGTCGCGCGTTTCGATATAAGTCATGGGGTTCTCCGTTGAGTGTCGAGGCGGGCAACCCGCCACCTGGCTTGCACGTTCCGCCGTCGCATATGGCTGGTTGCACCTAAAGCGGCTCGGTTGCACTATCGCGGCAACGACCAATCGAGAGGATCACATGCGTTCGACGTTGCTCACGGCCACTGCCCTTGCCTGTGCCTGCCTACTTGCCCCCACCGCCATCCACGCGCAGGGAGCCGCCATGACGCAAGACGATCCGCACCAGTGGCTGGAGGACAAGGACGGGGCCAAGGCGCTCGCCTGGGTCGAGGCCGAGAATGCCCGCACGCTGCCACGCTTGCAGCAGGACCCGCGCTACGCCGCCTTCTACCGCGAGGCGCTGGCGATCGCGTCGGCGAAGGACCGCATCCCGATGCCCGACGCGCGGTTCGGGCGGATCTATAATTTCTGGCGCGATGCCGATCATCCGCAGGGTATCTGGCGGTGGACGACCGAGGCGGGATACGCCGCCGCATCGCCGGCCTGGACGACCGCGCTCGATCTGGATGCGCTGTCCAAGGCCGAGGGCAAGAAGTGGGTCTGGAAGGGCGCGACCTGCCTGCAACCCGAGGAGCGGTATTGCCTGGTTTCGCTGTCCGAAGGCGGCGAGGACGCGGTGTCGTATCGCGAGTTCGACCTGCAGACCGGACAGTTCGTCGCGGGAGGTTTCTCGCTGCCCAAGTCGAAGCAGGGGGCGAGCTGGCTCGACCGTGACACGCTGCTCGTCAGCCGCGATTGGGGCGCGGGGACGATGACGGCGTCGAGCTATCCGTTCGTGGTCAAGATGGTGCGCCGGGGGCAGGACCTGGCGGCGGCGACCGAGATCTACCGCGGCGAGGCGAGCGACCAGCTCGGCACCTTTGCGTCGGTGTTGACGGACGGACAGGGCAACCGCGCGGTCGTGATCCAGCGGCGGCAGGCGTTCTTTGGCGGCGACAAGCTGATGTGGACGCCTGCGGGCGGCGCGAAGAAGCTCGACATCCCGGCGCGGGCGACCGTGGTCGGGATGGTCAACGGACAAGTGGTGTTCGACACCAGCGACGACTGGGGCAATGTGAAGGCGGGCGCGGTGGTCAGCGTGCCGCTGCGCGATCTGGAAGCCGGGCGGACGGTGCCGACATTGGTATTCGCGCCCAATGCGCGGCAGGCGGTGACGGGGGTGGACACGACACGCGACCGGCTGATCGTGCTCTATACCGACAACGTCCGGGGGCGCGTGTCGGTGTTCACGCCGGGTGCGAGTGGTTGGACGGCGCGGCCACTTCCGCTGCCCGAGAACCAGAGCTTCGGCATCGCGGCGTCGAATGATCGCAACAACCGCGTGTATCTGACGACGACGGGGTTCCTGACGCCCACAACGCTGGCGGCGATGGACGTGACGCAGGCGGCGGCACCGGTGCCGGTCAAGGCGCTGCCGGCGAAGTTCGACGCGACCGGGTTGTCGGTCGAGCAGTTCGAGGCGACCTCCACCGATGGCACCAAGGTGCCGTATTTCATTGTGCACCGGACGGGGGCGAAGCCGGACGGTTCGACGCCGACGATCATGACAGCCTATGGCGGGTTCGAGATCCCGGTGCTGCCGAGCTATTCGGGGTCGACGGGCAAGCTGTGGCTGGAGCGGGGTGGCGCGTACGTGCTCGCCAACATCCGCGGCGGCGGCGAGTTCGGGCCGGCGTGGCACGATGCCGGGCGCAAGACCAAGCGGCAGGTGATCTTCGACGATTTCGCGGCGGTCGCGCGTGACCTGTTCGCGCGCAAGCTGACGAGTGCTGACAAGCTTGGCATCTATGGCGGGTCGAACGGCGGGCTGCTGATGGGGGTGCAGTTCAACCAGCATCCCGATCTGTGGCGGGCGGTGACGATCCAGGTGCCGCTGCTCGACATGGTGCGATACGAACAGATCGCGGCCGGAGCGTCGTGGGTCGACGAATATGGGTCGGTATCGGTGCCCGAGGAGGCGGCGTACCTGCGGACCATGTCGCCATACCATAACATCAAGCGCGGGGTGGCCTATCCGGAGCCGTATATCTGGACCACGACCAAGGACGACCGGGTGGGCCCGCAGCATGCGCGCAAGTTCGCGGCACGGTTGAAGGAATATGGCCTGCCGTACCTGTTCTATGAGGACACCGCGGGCGGGCATTCGGGTGATGCCGACATCGAACAGGGCGCGCGGTTGCAGGCGCTGCAGACGACGTACTTCGCGCAGAAGCTGATGGGCGACGCAGGGAAAGCGGGCGGGTCGGACTAGCCCGCCAGTGCCTGCGCCAACTGCGCCTTGGTCATGCGCGAACGGCCGGTGATGCCGCGCCTGGTCGCTTGCGCGTAGAGATCGGCCCGGGTTTCGCGGGCGACCTTGGTCTTGGTGGCGACGTCCTTGGGCTGGGCGGAGAACTGGTGCCCCTTACGGGTATCGGCGCGCTTGGCCGCCGTGGTGCGGGCGTATTCCTCGTCGGAGAGCGCTTCCAGGGCCTTCTTGGGCAGGTAGCGTTCGCCGCTGTCCTTTGATTTCTCGCCCGACTTCGTGCCCCAATGCTGTTCGGTCCACTCGTGAAGCGAGTTGTGCGCATCGCGCGCGCCCCTGTAACCGCCGCCCTGGCGCTGGTATTCGGCCACCGCCATCTGCGCCTTGCGGGCGGACCATTGCCCGGCCTTGCCGCCCTTTGGTCCGGCGGTGACCTCGTCCTTGACGCGTTCCCACAGAGCGGGATCGGTCTTCTCGGCTGTTTCGCTCATGAGCCGGAAACCCACGCGGCAACCTTTTGTTGCCGACGCGGTTGTTGCTGCATTGCGGCGGGCGAGGCAAAGAGCGGCGATGAGGGATAGCCAAGTCGAGCGCGACCAGACCGCCGCGGCCGCGCCAGCGATCATCTTCGAAGCGATCGTGAAGCTTCAGTGCATCGCCGCGACCTATAATCGTGGCGAGGTGACGCTGGCGCCGCATATCGTCTATACCAAGCATGACGAGCTGTTCATCGACGCGCTGACGATCGAGCGCGACGGCAAGCCGCCCAAGGAAGAGAAGATCGGGACGTTCAAGCTGTCGGGACTGATCGCGCCGCGGGTCACCCCGCGACGCTTCAGCCCCAGCCCGCTGTTCGACGCGGGCGATTTCAAATATGCGACCGCGCTGATGAAGATCGAAGCCTAGCGGCCCGACCTCACCGGCAGCGTATCTGTTGCTGGTTCTGTTCGATCGCGCGGCCGGCGAGTGCGCCGCCGGCGGCCCCGAGCAAGGTGCCGACGGCGCGGGAGCGGCCGCCATCGATGATGTTGCCCAGGATTCCGCCCGCGGCACCCCCGGCGATCAGCCCGGTGGTGCCGTCGCTGCGGCGGCAGTAATAGCGGCCGTCATTGCCCGCATAGACGCGCTCGTCCGGGGAGAGGACGCGCTCGCGGTACTGCGCGCCGGGGCGGTAATCGGGCGCGGGGTCGTAGACGGGGCCGTCATCCTGATAGTCGGAGACATAAGGGTCGGGCGCGCGGCGGTAGCGATTGTCGAGCGGGGGCTGATAACCGCCACGCACGGGCCCGCGCGTCTGGGCGTAGCGATCCGAAGCCTCGCGGAAGATTTGATATTCGCGGTCGAACCGTTCCTGCGCGGCGCGGAAGCGGGCGTCCTCGGCGGAGGACTGGGCAAGCGCGGGCGTCGCGGCCGCGCCGGCGAGCATCAGGGCGGCACCGAGGAGCCTGGGGGTCAGACGGGTGAGCATGGGCTTGGCGTCCTTTACTGGTCCGCGCCGATGGGCTCGGACGGAGGTGTAACGATCGGCCCAAGCGATGGTGCCCGCAAGCCCCGATGCGTGGGCCGAACTTGTCGAACTTAGCGGGGTCGGCGTTCATTCGTAGTCGGTGAGCGCGTCGAGCAAAGTGTCGAGTTGCGGGGCGCTGGGGTCGCGCGGCTTCAGATAGGAAGCTAGCGCGGCGGTGATCATGCGCAGATCGTGGCGGTGGCTCGTCCCGATCTGTTTGCCGCGATAGTAGCGCGGAACGGTGTAGCCGTTGACGGCGCGGTCGTACGCCAGCGCGAAAACACGGTCGCGCCCCATCAGCAACGCGGTGTCCCACGCTTCGATGAACGAAGCGGCATCCGGGCGCTGGCGCAGCGCATAGGCTCCGGTCGCGCTCTTGCCCACCGCACGCGCCGCGCGCGCCACGACGCCCATCACGGACAGCGCGTCGATGAACTGGCGCTGGCGATCGGGTGTCCAGCCGTCGTGACGGGTGGAGGTGGACGCGACAGGGGTGAACTCTAGCGGATCGGGTGAGTCGGTCATGCGCGTCACGTTGGCTATCGCGTGGCGTGTAGGACAGCGGTTTCGTGCCGTTCAATCCGCGACCCATTCGCCCGGCTGGAGTCCGTCCAGCGTCCAGTCGCCGATGCGCCAGCGCACCAGGCGGAGCGTCGGATGGCCGACGCCTGCGGTCATCCGGCGGACCTGGCGGTTGCGGCCTTCGGTGATGGTGAGGCTGAGCCAGGTGTCGGGCACGGTCTTGCGGAAGCGGACGGGGGGATCGCGGCTCCATAGCGCGGGCGGGTCGATACGCCGCGCGTCGGCGGGGCGGGTCGGGCCGTCGGCCAGCGTGACGCCGCGGCGAAGCTGGGCGAGGGCGGCATCGGTCGGTTCGCCTTCGACTTGGACGAGGTAGGTCTTGGGCAGCTTGAATCGCGGATCGGCGATGCGCGCCTGGAGCCGGCCATCGTCGGTCAGCAGCAGCAGCCCTTCGCTGTCGAGATCGAGCCGGCCGGCGGGGTAGATGCCGGGCAAATCGATGTGATCGGACAAGGTGGGGCGCGGCGTGGGATTGCGCGCGTCGGTGAACTGGCAGAGCACGCCGTAGGGCTTGTTGAAGCGGACCAACGTCATCGCGGGTGCAGCCGCGCGAGCGCGATCCCGGCGAGGTTCTGCTGACGCTTGATCCAACGGATGCGCAGGCGTTCGGGGGCGAGGGCGCGCAAGGTCGCGAGGTGGGCGATGCCGGTGTCACGCACTCGGCCGGTGCCGGTGGCCTGCGCGATGACCGAGCGGGAGTCGCCGAGCAGCACGACCTCGCGGTCATAGCCCTGCGCGATGCGGAGCGCGTGGAGGAGAGCCAGCCATTCGGCATCCTCGCTGCTGCCAAGGCCGGCGTCGGCGATGATCGTGGCGTGGCCGGCGGCGACGACGGCGGTCTCCATCCGGCCCGCGCGGCACCCTCCGTCGAAGAAGATTTTCAGGGGGGCAGGCATGGGGGGCGTTATGGCGTGGTTGTCGAGCGATACCAAGGTGGGCCTGACGCAAGCCCGCTCGTGTCGAGCGAAGTCGAGACACTCCTGCCGGAGCCCTCCGTCGGGGCTTCTCGACTGCGCTCGAAGGCACCGGAGGTGGGTGGATTGGCCCGGAGGTGTTATCCATCACGGTTCCAAATCTACAGGATCAGCGCCATGGTGATCAGGTGCATGCCAGCTTCGCGGTTCATTCCGGCGTGTCGCTCCGTACCAAGATGGTCGAGCCGGTTCGAAAAGGCGTTCAAGTTGAACTCCCGATGCGGGCCGCTCGTGACCTCGCGCATGTACAACTCGCTGAGATCTATTGATTGACAACTTGACCTGCGGATCGCTCGCTGAAGCAGTGGGTAGAAAGAGCTAAAGGAGGGCCAACTGTTGAGCAATGGTGGTGTAGCAATTTGCAATGCCGTCAGAAGCGCACTTCAGAGTCATTCTGTGCTCGAGTCCGAGGCAGAAATACAACATGCAACACGCTTCCTGTGCAAATCTAGTCAAAGTCGCGCCTCAGTGAATGTGTACAACACTGGAAAATGCATGTTCAAGGAGCGTCTTCAGACTTGAAGACGTGGTTGGAAAGCCTGTCGAACAGTATCAAATTGGGGGCAAGCGCGCCCGGTATTCTACTTCCGGCAGAAATAGACAGTTTTCCGGAATTGCTCGTTCAGCGTGTTGCGGCGTGTGATGACGTAGTAGTCTGGTTTTTCGGGGAAAGTTTGCGATACTATAAAGCCGGAAGCACCGCAGGAGCTGCCTTCATGCTGGGAGCA
>DASVUT010000152.1:0-6580 GCA_036386955.1 Sphingomonas sp.
GTGACGTTGATCTCGGTCAGCCATTCGCCCCCGATCACGTCGATGCCGACGAACAACAGGCCGCGCCGTTTGAGTTCGGGGCCGAGCACCGCGCAGATTTCGCGCTCGCGGTTCGTCAGCGCGGTCTTCTCGGCCGAGCCGCCGACGGCCAGGTTGCTCCTGATCTCGCCCGCGCCTGGCAGACGGTTGATCGCGCCCGCGACCTCACCGTCGATCAGCACGATCCGCTTGTCGCCCTGCGCGACCGCCGGCAGGAACGCCTGGATCATGTGCGGCTCGCGCCAGGTCTGGTTGAAGACTTCGATCAGGGCGGACAGGTTCGCGCCGTCCGCGCCGACGCGAAAGATCGCCTTGCCGCCATTGCCGTGGAGCGGCTTGACGATGATGTCGCCATGTTCGGCGAGGAAGGCGCGGGCCTCGTCCAGGCTGCGGGTGACGAGCGTCGGCGGCATGAATTGCGGGTAATCGAGGACGAACACCTTTTCGGGCGCGTTGCGGACGCTGACGGGATCGTTGACGACGAGCGTGCGGTCGGCGATCCGTTCGAGCAGGTGGGTCGCGGTGATATAGCCCAGGTCGAATGGCGGGTCCTGACGCATCAGCACCACGTCGACCTCCTCCCCCAGGTCGAGCGCGACGGGGTCGTCGAAGCGGAAATGGTCGCCCTTCACATTCTGGACGGCGACGGGATGGGCGCGGGTCCACACGCGGCCGGCGGCATAGTTCAGGTCCTCGGCCAGATAGTGAAACAGCCGGTGCCCGCGCGTCTGCGCCGACAGCATGAGCGCGAAGCTCGAATCGCCGGCGATGTCGATAGCGGCGAGCGGGTCCATCTGGACGGCGACGGTCAGCGGCACGGGATGGTCCTTTCGGGGGCGGGTGTCAGGCGTTCAAGGCGGCGTGAACGTCCCGAAAGTTCCGGCAAACGCGCCATTCGCGGAACTTTCGGCATCGCTGTGCGAGCTACCGGCTGCGAGCTACTGGTCGTCGCTGGGAGGTTGTGCGGGAACATAGCATTAGCTCTGCCGGAGTTGCGCGGTGTAGGACAGTCGCAATCGCCGACGATGCACGGGATCAGCCGATCCACGCATTCTCGATGTGGCGCGGCCGTGTGCCCGGCGCGAGGAGGAGCACATCGACGCGGATGTCGTCGCCTGGTCCCGCATAGCGCGGCATGAGATATTCCGCGGCGGCGGCGACGCGGGCGAGGCGGCGCTCGTCGATCGCATGGTCGAGTTCGGCGGCGGTGGCGCGCGTCTTCACCTCGACAAAGGCGACGAGCGAGCCGCGTCGCGCGACGATATCGACCTCGCCCGCGGGCGTCCGCACGCGCCGGGCAAGAATGCGCCACCCCTTGAGACGAAGCCACCAGCCGGCGAGCCGCTCGCCACGGCGGCCCGCGGCTTCGGCGGTGCGGCGATCCCTCACCGGCACCGCATCAGCACCACGGGTGGGTAGCGTTTGTACCATGTGCGCATCCGGTCGGGCCCGAGCCTTTCGACTCGGTATCTGTACACCGCCGGCCGCGACTTTCGCCGTGGCGGATCGCCGGCATCGGTCGTCGTGGTGATCGTCTCGGTCAGGCGATCACCCCTCAGCGACCATAGGCCGCGCTCCCAGAAGTCGCCCGTGCGGCCGTCGCCGGTGTACCAGATCACTTCGTCGCTGGCGCACGCGTCGCGGCCGAGGCGCTCCTCGAGCCAGGTGCCGACGATCCAGGCGGGCGTCACGGCCGCGAGCAGCAGGGCGATCACGCCTTCAGCTCCAGGGCGCGGGCATAAAGCGTGCGGCGGTCCAGGCCGAGGCGCTTGGCGACTTCGCTGGCGGCTTGGCCAACGGAGAGGCGGGTGAGGGCTTCGGTGAGGGCGGCGTCGGCGTCGGCTTCGGTCGGGGGGGCGGGGTCGCCGGGCGGGGCGACGACGACCACGATCTCGCCGCGGGGCGGGGCGTCGGCGTAGCGGGTAGCGAGGGTGGTGAGGGTGCCGGTCACCGCTTCTTCGAAACGCTTGGTAATCTCGCGCGTGACGGCCGCGTCGCGGTCGCCGAGTCCTTCGGCCAGCGCATGCAGGCACGCGGCGAGCCTCGGACCGGACTCGTAGAGCACGAGGGTGGCGCGGACGCCGGCGATCTCCGCGATGGCATCGGCGCGGGCCTTTTCCTTGGGCGGCAGGAAGCCGAGATACAGGAAGCGGTCGGTGGGCAGGCCGGCGAGCGTCAGCGCGGCGATGGCGGCGCAGGGGCCAGGAATCGTGACCACATGGTGACCCGCGGCACGGGCATCGCGGACGAGCTTGTAGCCGGGATCGGAGATGAGCGGCGTGCCCGCATCCGACACCAGAGCGACCGACTCGCTGGCCATGCGGGCGACGAGGCCCGGCCGCACGCCTTCGGCATTGTGATCGTGATAGGGCGTCATCGGGCGTTTGACCCCGATGTGGCGCAGGAGGCCGGCGGTGACGCGGCTGTCCTCCACCGCGACCACATCGGCACGGGCGATGATATCGGCCGCGCGCGGCGACAGGTCACCAAGATTGCCGATGGGCGTCGCGACGATATACAGGCCTGGTTCTAGTGCGTTCACAGGAGTAGCTCATGGCAGACGCCGCCTCGTTTCGGCAATCGCGCTTCGGCCGATATCTGACCATTGCCGCTGCGTGCGCGCTGTCGGCCTGTGCCACGGTGGTGCCGCGCGGACCCGCCGAAGCGCCGCCGCCGCGGCCGATCGCGCGGGGGCCGGCGTCCAATGTGCCGGTCGTCGAGCCGGGCATCCCGCGCGACGCGGCGCGCAATCATGTCGCGCTGCTGGTTCCCCTGTCGGGGTCCAACGCGGGCGTTGGGCAGTCGATCGCCAATGCAACGCAGCTGGCGCTGCTCGATACGCAGAATGCGACGATCCGGATCACGAGCTACGACACCGCGGGCGGGGCGGCGGCGGCGGCGAGCCGGGCGCTGGCCGATGGTGCGCGGCTGATCCTGGGGCCGCTGCTCGCCGACGATGTGCGCGCGGTGCTGCCGGTGGCTAGGGCGGCCGGGGTGCCGGTGATCAGCTTTTCCAACGATACCGGGCTGGCGGGATCGGGCGCGTATCTGATGGGGTATACGCCCGGCCAGTCGATCACGCGCGTGGTCGATTATGCGCGCGGGCGCGGCGTCACCAGCTTTGCCGGGTTGATGCCCAACGGGCTGTACGGCGAGCGCGCGTCGACGGCGTTCCTTCGTGCGGTCGAGGGTGCGCAGGGGCAGGTCGTGTCGTTGCAGACCTATGCGCGCAGCCCCGGCGCGATCACGGGGGCGGTGGCGCGGCTGAATGCCAAGGCACCCTATGACGCGGTGTTGATCGCCGATGGCGGCGCGAGCGCGGCGGCGGCGGGGCCGCTGATCAAGCGGGGCGCGGGGACGACGACGCGGTTGCTGGGGACCGAATTGTGGAATTCGGAAAGCGGGATAGCCGGTCGTGCGGCTTTGTCGGGCGCGTGGTTCGCGAGCGTTTCGGACACTTTGTACCGGCAATATGCCGCCAAATACCGGGCGCGGTTCGGCACCGGGCCGTACCGGCTGTCGAGCCTGGGCTATGACGCGGTGCTGCTGACGGTCAGGATCGCGCGCGACTGGCGCGTGGGCAGTGCCTTTCCCGATTCGCGGTTGCGCGATTCGGACGGCTTTTCGGGCATCGACGGGGCGTTCCGGTTCGGACGCGACGGCATCGCCGAGCGGGCGCTCGAGGTGCAGGAGATCCGCGGCGGGACCACCGTCACCGTATCGCCGGCGCCCAGCGGCTTTGGGCGGTGAGGCGGGGCTAGGTTCAGGGAGCTTCGGGCGTAAGTTCCGTCGACGGGTGGGGCAGCGCGATTACGCCAGCACCGCATCGGCGACGACGAGCGGCAGGATGGCGTCGAGCAGGAGCGCGCCGGCGGCACGGACGCGGAGGCGGGTACCTTCGCGGGCGACGAAGCCCTGATCCTCCAGCCGCGCGACCGCGGCGTGATCGATCGGCGCGTGTCCGCCCGCGAGCGCGGCGATGCGATCGAGATCGACGCCTTCGGTCAGGCGCAGGCCCATCAGCAATGCCTCGGTCGCGCGGTCATGCGGGGTCAGCGCGTCTTCGACCTGGAGGCCGTGACCGTTGCGGGCGACGGCGGCGAGCCAGTTCTCGGGCTTCTTGTGGCGAACCGTAGCCAGTCCGCCGCGGCGGCCATGCGCGCCGGGGCCGATGCCGGCATAATCGGTGTAGCGCCAATAGCTCAGGTTGTGGCGGCTCTCCTCCCCACCACGGGCGTGATTGGAGGTCTCGTAGGCGGGAAGTCCGGCCGCGGCGGTGCGATCACGCGTCAACTCGAACAGATCGGCGGCGAAATCGCCATCGGGGATGGTCAGGCGTCCGGCGGCGTGATCGGTGGCGAAACGGGTGCCGGGCTCGACGGTCAACTGATAGAGCGAGAGGTGACCGGTGCCCAGGGACAGCGCGCGCGCGAGCTCGACGTCCCATGCCGCGAGCGTTTGGTCAGGAAGCGCGTAGATCAGGTCGAAGCTGACGCGGTCGAACACGCGCTGCGCCGTGTCGAGCGCGGCGAGGCCTTCGCGTGCGCCGTGCGCGCGGCCGAGAAAGGCGAGCGCGGCGTCGTCCAGCGACTGGAGGCCGAGCGAGACGCGGTTGACCCCGGCGGCGGCCAGATCGGCGAAACGCGCGGCCTCGACCGAGGATGGGTTCGCCTCCAGCGTGATTTCGATGCCGGGCGAAAAGCCCCAGTGGCGCTCGGCGGCGGACAGGATGGCGGCGACGGTGGCCGGGGGCATGAGCGACGGCGTACCACCGCCGAAGAACACCGATCCGAGCCGGCGGCCGGCGGTCGCGCGCGCCTCATGCGCCAGATCGGCGAGCAGCGCGGCGGCCCAGGCGTCCTGATCGACCGACGCGCGGACATGGCTGTTAAAGTCGCAATACGGGCATTTGGACACGCAGAACGGCCAATGGACGTAGAGCGCGAGGTCTGGACTGGAGGGCGTGGCACCATACATCGGGGGCGATATGGCCGCTTATGCTCGTCTTCGCCACCTTGCGGTCTTTGCGGCGGCGGTGGGCGTGGCCGCCTGCGCGCCGAGCGATGCGCCGGAGCGGGTGGTGGAAGCGCGCCCGAGCCTGCGGCCCGCGCCGCGCGGTGCGGCGCTGCTGAAGGTGACGATGCTATCGGCGCATGACACCGCGCGCCGCGCGGTCGGGGTGGCGCCGCTCGCCTGGGACGATATGCTGGCCGCGGACGCGCTGGGCTATGCGCGCGTGATGGCGCGGACGGGCAAGTTCGCGCATGCCGATCAGCCGCACGGGGCCATGCGGCAGGGCGAGAACCTGTGGACGGGGACGCGCGATGCCTATGCTTATGGCGAGATGATCGGCCACTGGGCCGCGGAGGCACGCGACTTCATCAACCTCGCCACCCCCGCGTTCAGCCGCACGGGCAAGGCCACCGATGTGGGTCATTACACGCAGATGGTGTGGCGCGGGTCGACGCGCGTGGGTTGCGCGACGGCGAGCAACGCCCGCGACGATTATCTGGTGTGCCGGTATGCGCCCGCGGGCAATGTCATGGGCGTGCGGGCGTTCTAGACCGCGTCAGAACACCGCCGCGACCATCTGCGCGAAGGCATCCGCACGGTGGCTGATGGCATGCTTCTCCTGCGGATCGAGCTCGGCATAGGTGCGATCGTCGCCCAGCGGCACGAAGACGGGGTCGTAGCCGAAACCGACGGTGCCGCGCGGGGGCCAGGTGAGCGTGCCGTCGGCGCGGCCTTCGAACCATTCGACATGACCATCGGGCCAGGCGAGCGCGAGGACGCAGACGAAATGCGCGCTGCGGCTGGCATCCGGGCCCTTGGCGGCGAGCGCGTCTTCGACCTTGCGCATCGCCAGCATCCAGTCGCGCCCGGTCGGCGTTTGCGCCCAGTCGGCGGTGTAGACGCCGGGGTCGCCCCCCAGCGCCTCGACGCACAGGCCGCTATCGTCGGCGAGCGCGGGGAGGCCCGACAGGTCGGCGGCGGAGCGGGCCTTCAGCTCGGCATTGGCGAAAAAGGTCGTGCCAGTCTCGACCGGCTCGGGCAGGTCGAGCGCGGCGGCGGACACGCATTCGATGCCATAAGGTTCGAGAAGCGCGGTAAGTTCGGCGACCTTGCCCTTGTTATGGCTGGCGATTACCAGCTTACCACGGCCGAGCTTTCGCACCGCCTGGGGGCCGGGCAGGTCCAGGTTCATGCGCGCACCGCGCGGTCCTGGGCGGCGAAGATGTCGGCACAGCCGATCCGCGCCAGGCGCAGCAGGCGGAGCAAGGCTTCCTCGTCATAGGTCGCGTGTTCGGCGGTCGCCTGCGCTTCGGCGATGTTGCCGTTTTCGAGCAGGACGAAATTGCCGTCGGCGTCGGCGTTCGAGTCTTCGTCATAGTCGAGGTCGAGGACGGGCGTGCCCTTGTAGATGCCGCAGGAGACGGCCGCGACCTTCTGCGTCAGGGGATCGGCGGTCAGCTTGCCCGAGGCCATCAGCCCATCGATCGCGAGCCGCAGCGCCACCCAGGCCCCCGAGATCGACGCGGTG
>DASVUT010000153.1:0-1956 GCA_036386955.1 Sphingomonas sp.
GGTCGAGCGCGTGGCGGGTTTCTGGCGGATGTTGGGCGCGCAGGTCGAGCTGATGGCACCCGAGCATCACGACCGCGTGCTGGCGGTGACCAGCCATCTGCCCCACCTGATCGCCTATACGATCGTGGGCACCGCCAGCGACCTGGAGGAGGTGACCGAAAGCGAGGTCATCAAATATTCCGCCGGGGGATTTCGCGACTTCACCCGCATCGCCGCGTCCGATCCGACGATGTGGCGCGACGTGTTCCTGACCAACCGGGAGGCGGTGCTGGAGATGCTGCAGCGGTTCTCGGAGGATCTGAGCCAGCTTCAGCGCGCGATCCGATGGGGCAAGGGCGACGAGCTGTTCGACCTGTTCACCCGCACCCGCGCCATCCGCCGGTCGATCGTGGAGCAAGGCCAGGATGACGCACGCGATGATTTCGGGCGGGTGCACGAGTGAGCCTCGGCTCCTCCCCCGTTTCACGGGGGAGGTGGCAGCCGAAGGCTGACGGAGGGGGCAAGCGCGTACAACACTTCGCACCCGCCTGCCCCCTCCGGCGCTCCGCGCCACCTCCCGCGCCTAGCGGGGGAGGATTGGGAGTTCTTCCAGCGCATTGATCGCGGCGTGCACCCGTTCCTCGACCCCCCCCCGCGGCAGGCCGGGCGGGATCGTCTCGCCAAAGCGGAAGGTGATGACACCGGGACGCTTCAGCCCGCGCTTGGGCCATATCCGCCCGCTGTCGCAGGCGATCGGGACCGTCGGCATCGCGAGCAGCCGGTACAGTCCGGCGAATCCTGATTTCAGCTCGGGCTGCTCGCCGACCGCCACCCGCGTGCCTTCGGGAAAGATCAGGATCGAGCGGCCCTTGCTCTTGGCGGCTTCGGCTTCACGCAGCATCTTGCGCAACGCCGAGGACGATGCCCCGCGGTCGACGACCAGCGCGCCATAGCCCTGCGCGGCCTTGCCCCAGAACGGCACCTCGGCCAGTTCCTGCTTGATCGCCATGGCGGGGCCGTCGAGCATCCATTGCAGCACGAGCGTTTCGAACATCGCCTGATGCTTACAGGCGTAAAAGGCCGCGCCCTCGGGCCGGGTCCCTTCCACGCGGATGCGGATGCCCAGCAGGACGCGCGCGCACCAGCGGTGGAACCCCGTCCAGATATAGCCATGCCGGATCAGCGCCCGCTGCCCGAACCAGGCGGTGATCGGCGTGGTGCCGACGATGAACACCGATCCGCCGTAGAAGATGATGGCATAGGCGATGTTGCGGAGCAGGATCATGCGCCGATCCCCAGCCACAAGGCGACCCGGCGAAGCAACAGCTTGTTATACTCGCCGATCAATATGCCCAGCCGCGGTTCGCTGCGCACCCCGTCGCCCAGGATCACGACGCCCGGGCCAAGCGCCGCGGCCAGTTCCATCCGCGCCCGTGCGACATGCCAGTCCGAGGTGACGAGTCGGACGCTGCGATAGCCTCGCTTGGCGACCCAGGCCTGGGTTTCTTCCGCATTGGACCGGGTGTCGACCGCCTCCGGCCCCAGATCGACGCAGCACACGAACAGCCGCGCGCGGTTCGGATAGGTGCGCGCCAGATCGGCGGGCCGCACGCCTGCGCCCACACCCGTGACCAGCATCCGCTTGGCCTGACCATCGCGCAACAGGTCGAGCCCGCGGTCGATCCGCCCCGCCCCGCCCGTCGGCACCACGATCGCATCGGTGGTGTTGCCCGACAGCGGACCCGGCAGCGTCACCATGAACGCGGCAAAGCCCAGGCACCACAGCAGCGCGAGAAGCGAGACCAGCCGCCGGATCATAGCGTCCGCCTCAGCGCCGCCACCACGGCCACCCGCGCCGCCAGCGTCGCCAGCGCGACGAACGCCACGGGCAACAGCGCCAGGATCACCCAATCGCGCGGGGTGAGCGTCGCCGCCCCGATCAGTTCGGACCCCAGCCCCCTCACCTGCCACCCGACC
>DASVUT010000154.1:0-4248 GCA_036386955.1 Sphingomonas sp.
AATGCATAGCCGATGCGCGGAGCCCCGCCCGCGCATCCGCGGCCAACGTGCGCGCGACCCGCGCCGGCGAACCGATGATCAGGCTGTCCGGCGGGAAGACCTTTCCCTCGGTCACCAGCGCGCCCGCGCCGACAAGGCACCCGTCGCCGATGACCGCGCCGTTCAAGATGGTCGCGCCCATGCCGATCAGCACTTCGTCACCGATCGTACAGCCGTGCAGGATCGCGTGGTGCCCGATCGTGCAGCGTTCGCCGACGGTCAGCGGGCTGCCGGGGTCGGAGTGGCACATCGCGCCTTCCTGGATGTTGGTGCCGGCCCCGATCACGATCGGCGTATTGTCGGCGCGGATCACCGCCCCGAACCAGACGCTGACATTTTCGCCCAACAATGCGTCGCCGATCACGTCGGCCGAAGGCGCGATCCACGCCGATCCGTCGGCCGGCAGGGTCGGGCGCTGCCCGTCGATTGCGTAAAGCGGCATGATCAGGGATCGAGTCCCAGCGCCGCGCGGTCAGCCGTTACCGCCGCCAGTTCCGCGCGCGCGGCCGCGATCCGGGCTTGCGCATCGATCAGGCGGACGCGCGCGTCGTTCGCGGTTTCTTCGCGCTGATTGACCAGGAAGAAGTCGCTGGAGCCGAGTTCGAACCGCCGCCGTTCCGCCGCCGCCAGCCGATCCGCGAGCACCCGTTCCTGCTCGGCCGCCTCCGCCAACCGTTCGGCACCATCGACCGCGATACCGACGCCCTGCACCTCGACCGCGATCTGTTCGCGCAGGAAACGGCTGCGAGTCTCGAGCCCGTCGATCTCCGCCCTGACCTCCGCGACTCGCCCCTTTGCCGCGCGGTTCTGCAACGGCACCGCCAGGCGAAAGCCGACCACGGCCTCCAAGGGCCGGCGACTGGAGCCCCCTACGCCCTGGTCGCCCACATCTTTCGACACCTCGCCGCGCAGGTCGAGCCGCGGCTTCAGATCGTTCTCCGCCAGGTCGAGACGCAACAGCGATTGGTCGATCCTCGCGAGCACGGCTTGCAGATCGGGCCGCTCCGCCGCGGTTCGCCCGCGCACCACCAGACCGGCGACGAGCGCCTGAGCGTCGGCGGGCAGACGGGCCTCGTCGACGATCACGGGGCGACCCTCCGCGTCGCGCAGGAACAGCGACAGCGCGTTCGCGGCGGCGGCAAGATCCTGTTCGGCGCGCACACCCAGCGCGCGGCGGCGCACCAAGTTCTGATCATTTTCGGTCAACAGGATTTGTGGGCGCGCACCGAGGGCGACCTGTCGCCCGATCGCGCCGCGGCGGCTCTCCGACAGTGCCAGCAGTTCGCGATAGGCGCGCAGCCGCAAGCCGGCGGCGACCCAATTCTGATACGCGTCGGCGGCACGGCGTTGCACCCCGATCGCGACCGCGGTCACGTCGAACCGCGCGATATCGAGATCGCCCGCCGCCAACGACTGCCGGGTGCGGCGTTCATCCACCAGCCGGTCGCGCAGCAGCGCGAACAGCCCGCCGACCTTTACCTCCCCCAGCCGGTCGGTGAAGGCCTGATCCTCGTACACCGGGAAACCGCCCCGTGAGACGCGGTAGTTGCCGTAAACATAGCCGCCATTGTTCGTCAGCGGCCGTAATGCCCGGCCCTCCACGACCGTGCCGTCGTAGAAACCCAGGACTCGCGAACGCCCGTCGACATCGAACACGGTGTCGAACGCGCCCTCCGCCGAGAGGGCGCGTCCTTCCGCCTGCCGCACGCGGGCCAGCGCCTCGATGATCTGCGGAGCCGTCCTGGCGGACGAACGCAGCGTTTCCTCCAGTGTCAGCGGAGCGACGGGCGTCTGTGCGGGCGCGGCGACCGGGACCAGCCACAGCGCCGCCGCCATGATCCAGCGCGCGATCACTTCGGCTTGCCCGCCTTGGCCGCGACCGAGTCATCGTCCTTGCTCATCGCCCTGGGAGCGGTGACAGCCACGCCTTGCCCGAAATCGAGCGGGAAATCATTGAGCTGACGCCACAGTTCGTAGCCGCTCGACACGGTCTCGCCCTGGATCCAGCCATGGACCTTGCCACCCAGCCGCACATAGCGCCGATCGGGCCAGGCGGGTTTGCCCGGCATGGGCTCGACCAGCACCCGGAACAGGCCCGATGGCGACGCGGTCGGATCGATCACGCGGACCCGCCCGTCGAACAACCCTTGCGCCAATGCAGGCCAGCCGCTGAACTGGATCGCGGGCCAGCCTTCGAACTCCAGCCGGACCGGGCGACCGGCGCGCGCGAGCGGCACATCGCGGCCGTCGACATACAGCTCGACCGCGTGTTCGACCCGCTCGGGCACCACGGTCGCCAGCACGGTGCCCGCCGACACCAACCCGCCCCGCACCGCCGCATTCAACCCCTGGACGCGTCCGTCGCGGGGGGCGGTCACGGCCTGGGCGGACTGACGGTTGAGCTGGATATCGATGCGGTTGAGCTTGGCGCGCGATTCCGCCAGCTTGGCCTGCGCATCGGCGACCTTGATCTGCGCTTGTTCGTAATCGCGCCGCGATGCGAGCCCTTCGGCGAGGAGTTGCCCGGTGCGCCCGACATCGATCCCCGCCACGGTCTGCGACTGACGCACGGCCGCGATCTCGGCCTGCACCTGCGCGCGCTCGGCGGCGAGCCTCGACAGGAGTTCGGGATCAAGGTCGACGATGCGGGCGATCGGATCGCCCTTGTCCACGTGCTGCCCGTCCTGGACATACCAGCGTTCCACCCGGCCGGGGACCAGCGCCGATACATCCTGCGCGCGGTCGTCCGGGTCGAGTGCCACGACCTGCCCGTGCCCCTGTGCGGTCTGGACCCACGGCGCCAGGAACAGCACCGCGATCGTGATGCCGATCGCGATCGCCACCATCCAGGCCAGCGCGACGGTGACCCGCGGCGGCCTCAGCCCGGCCAGCGTCGTGAAGTGCGACAGGTGTTCAGGCCGGTTCGGCATGTCGCGCCTCCCGATCCGCGACGAACGCCGCCATGTCGGCATAGCTGGCGAAGCGGCGCTGCTGATCGCGGCCGAGCCAGAACCAGCCGTCGAGTGCGAGCGCATCCGGCCGCCCGGTGCACAGGATCACGGTGGTGCCGCCCTCCTTGAGCAGCCGCAGCACGCGGCCGAGCTGATCCATGGGCATGACATCGAACAACTGCGACAGCATCAGCACGCGCGGGCGGCTGAGCAGCGCGTTGGCGAGCTTCAGCTCCATCATCTCGCTGATCGACAAGGGCCAGCCGGACGAGGCGAGCTGCGTGTCGAGCCCGTCGGGCAGCATGGGCACACGTTCGCCCAAGCCGACGAGTTCGAGCGCGTCGAGCATCGCGCTGGCCGACGCATCGGGCGAGGACAGCGACAGATATTCGCGGACCGTCACTTCGACGATCATCGGCCGGTCGAGCACCATCACGGCCGATCGCAGCAGATACATGTTCAGCGCACCCACATCGGTGCCGCCGACCGACACCAGCCCGCGCGCAGGCGCGACATGGCGTTTGAGAACCATCGCGAGCAACCGATCGACCCCGGGTTCGACGGTCGTCACCAATTGTTCGCCCGCGGCCAAGGCGAAGTCGAACCGCGCATCCTCCACCGCCACGTCGCGCAAGCGGACCGCACCATCGCGCGGTGCCTCGTTCGCGGACGTCGGCTGTTCCTGCGGCATGGAGAATAGCAGCGACAGTTCCTCCGACGACGCGACCAGGTCATAGAAGGTGTCGAGGTACCAGCCGAGCTGCGATATGCCGTAAAAGACGCTTGACAGGATCAGCTCCGCCGCGACCAGCTGTCCGATCGACAATTCGCCACGCAGGATCAGATTGCCGCCCAGCGCCAGCAACGCCGCGCTGGCGAGCGCATAGATCAGCAGGAAGGCGAGCGTCTGCGCAAAGCTGTAGCGGAAATAGCGTCGATGCGCGTCGATATAGGTCGCCGTCACCCGTTCCGACCGGTCCATGGCGAAATCGAGA
Organism: Sphingomonas sp.; assembly: GCA_036386955.1. Classification (GTDB taxonomy): domain Bacteria; phylum Pseudomonadota; class Alphaproteobacteria; order Sphingomonadales; family Sphingomonadaceae; genus Sphingomonas. The sequence goes on from DASVUT010000154.1 coordinate 3,986, forward strand.
TGGCGTCCGGACTTGTAGAAGCCGTTCGATCCGCCGACGCTTTCCAGCCAGCGGGCGGCGTCATGCTTGGCGTGCGACAGCCGCACCGCGCCCGTGATCGCGCCGCGCCGTCCGAGCAGCCAGACCAGCACCAGCGCGCTGATCAGCACCACGTTGAACGCCAGGAAGAACGGGTGGTAGAAGCTGGTCACCGTCAGCCCGACCGCCCCCTGCAGCACGATGGTGGTCGCGCCGATGATCAGGCTGGGCACGGCCTTTTGCAC